>NZ_JBDGBK010000001.1:0-87024 GCF_040910045.1 Enterococcus sp. RTP21361st1_A6_RTP21361_211029
ATTCGTTTTCATAAATCTATTATAAAAGAAAAGACTGTAGACATCATCCATAAAATGGACTTTGTCTACAGTCTGAATTTTTTCAAGAGACCTTTGGCTATTCTCGAAGGTCTCTTTTGCTTGTGTAAGATAAAATAGGGGGATTTGTTTTTCCTGAAAAAGTATAAAAGCATCACATGGATAATTATCGTCAGTAAATGGCTAACCGAAAGCAGCGATAAAAAGGTCTTTATTAACAATAATTTTCCTGCATTTATAGGAGTTCCTGCCAAAACATTTCTAGTGACAATGTAAAAAAAAGTGAGTTCATTTTCCCGAATTGGGTTTCTCAAGATACAGATTAACTTTATAATTTTTAGTTAGTGGAGTTAAATTCTCATTAAAAATTGATGGCTGAAAGGAAGCACTTAAGTAGTAGGGAGGATCAATTACAGAATTAAGGTCAGAGAAGGCAGTCAGATGCCTTTTTTTATAACAGTAAAAAGTTGAGCGTTCTTCCTTTGTTGAGTCGCACTACATAGAACAGATGAAGAATGAGCGACTTATTCGACAAATGTTTAAAATTAGATTAAAAATTAATATATATATTTAATCGTTTTGTCAGTTTATATGAGTATGAAAGAAAGCAACTTATGAACGAACTTCTATTTAATGCAGGAGGAAGACATGATTATTCAGGATCTTTTTGAAAAGCGAACCCAATTAATGGTCAATTGCTTGCGTTATATTTATCAGTCAAATAGTTTTGTAACAATCGTTAATTTATCAGAAAGACTGAATGTGAATCGAAAAACAACGGATAGTATTCTTAATGAATTGCAAAAAATCAATCCGCAAGCAATCAAAATCAAAAAAGCATTAGGGTGCTCTTTTAGTGGCAATAAAAACATTTATTTTGATATACAACATGAAATTTATAATCAGTCAGTCATATATCAAGTGATCGAGAACTGTCTATTGTCAAAAAGAATTAAGATTGAAGAGTTTTGTGAATTGAATTACATAAGCCTTTCAAACCTAAGAAAAAAATTTCTTTGCATCAACCGTAGTCTGCAACGCTTTGAATTAAAGATAGGCACCAAAAATAGACGAATCGTGATTGAAGGGTCCGAAAGCCAAATTCGTTACTTTGGTCATTCCTTTTTTTGGACGATTTGTAAAGGCGGTCAGTGGCCCTACCCCGAATTGAATTATGCTCATATCAGAGAATTATTCGTTCAGCGAATCTTACCTAATTTTGATTTTCAACTGAAGCAATCGATCGTGGATAAATGGTGCTACTTGATTGCGATCAACATCCTCAGAGATAAAAAAGGCAACCGCTTGAAAATGGAGGAAATGCCTCAATGGTCGATCAATATGACTCAAGATCTATTTGAAAAAGAGTTTCAAAATATCAAAGATTCTTTCTTTCAGTATAGCTTTTTTAGAGATGAAAGCATTTATTTTCTATTTTTGATGATGCAAACTTCCACGCAGTTTTACGCTAAAAAGGCGACCTATAAGCAAATCATCGATTTTTGGGAAAGAGAAAAAGCAGAGGTGTATTTAGAAGCAGTCAGTCTCTCAGAAAAATTGACATTGCCGTTAAATGGCGGAAATGAGAAAAATGTCTTCGGCATTTTATTGGCGGTGCATTCTTTTTATGACGCTTTTGAAGGATTCCTGGAAGTAGGTTCCGATTCAGATATCATCCGCTATTACAGACACTACTACCCAGTGCTTGTGAATAAAATACGTACCATTTGTTTTGGCAGCACAACAGGGCAACTTACAGAAAAACAGGAGTTTCTGCTCTTACGATATGTTCTTGCCTACACGGCTCTGATCACACCTACTTTATTTGAGAAAAAGATCATTGTTTCTGTAGAAACAGATTTTCCTTTCTCATTTGAACAGTTCTTCATTATGCAGCTGAAAAAGATCTTCTCCGCTCTTTATAATATTGATTTTATTGCTGCGGAATCACTAGTTGAAGAGCCAGACATCATTATCTCAAACACCTACCAGAATCGTTCGGCAATCTACATGAGTGGAGCGATCGACAGTTTAGAGATTGAACGTCTGACAAAGAAAATCGAATCCATCAGAGGAGAACACATCTTGCAGGAGAATGTGATTGTTTTTTCGCAACAAGTAGTCAGTGCCGTTTTCGAAAATCATGAAAGCGCTAAGGATATTTCTGTGTAATAAAGATGTAGAAAATTATCGTTCCAAAAAAGCAACTAGCAGTTGGCAAGTAAAGAATAGAAGCAATCAAATAAATTTTGACCAGAAGCAATCAAAGAAAAATTCCTAAGGTTTTGCCTGCGGTGTGTATATATTTCTATGTATGCACCGCTGATCAATGGGGACATATACACAGTAAATGAAATTTCGATTAGAACAACTAATGAAAAATTACACAAAATATAAGCGTGATTTTATTATTTTCTATTTTTATTATGTTTATATAAATATGTTGGGTTTGTTTTTTAGATGATAACGCTGATTTTAAAGCAATTGAAATTGTTAATAGTCAAAATATTTTTTTATTCTTGTTTGTTAATAAAGTAACAATCAATAGTGCTAGAGCGCTGCTTTTTCAGTGGAAGAATCAAAGAACAATCAAACAAAAGAAAGAAAGTTGGGGGAAAAAAGTGAAAACAAGTGGATTAAAGAAATTGGTCATTGGCGCTGCAAGTTTATTATTGCTCAGTGCTTGTGGTAGTAACGGGGCGACAAAAGATAGTGAAACAGCAAAAAGTTCAGCATCATCAAGCGAAACAGAAGTGGCTTCAGGTGCATCTGAACAAGAATATACCGATCCTTCTGAACTAAAAGATCAATATGACATTGTCATTGTTGGTGCTGGTGGTGCCGGAATGGCAGCTGCTTTATCTGCCAAAGAAGCTGGGATGAATCCAGTCATCTTGGAAAAAATGCCGATCGCAGGCGGAAACACATTGAAATCTTCTGGTGGGATGAATGCTTCTGAAACAAAATTCCAAAAAGAACAAGGAATCGAAGACAGCAACCAACAGTTCTTTGATGACACACTAAAAGGTGGTAAAGGTACGAATGACCAAGAACTTTTACACTACTTAGTCGATAACTCAGCTTCAGCCATTGACTGGTTAGACGGCATGGGAATCACATTAGACAACATCAGCTACAGTGGTGGTGCAAGTGTCAAACGTATCCACCGTCCACATGACGGCTCTGCTGTCGGAACCTACTTGGTAGATGGACTATTGAGAAATATCCATGAAAAGGAAATTCCTTTGTTTGTGAATGCTGATGTGAAGAAAATCAACGAAAAAGACGGAAAAGTCACTGGCGTTTCTGTAAAAATCGGTGATGAAGAAAAAACGATCAATGGGAATGCAGTTGTCGTTACCACTGGTGGCTTTGGCTCAAACAAAGAAATGATTGAAAAATATCGTCCGGATTTAAAAGGCTATGTCAGCACAACATCTGAAGGCAGTACAGGTGACGGCATCAAGATGATTGAATCTCTTGGCGGTGCAACAGTCGATATGGATCAAATTCAAGTTCACCCAACAGTTGTTCAAGATACAGGGATGTTAGTCAGTGAAACAGTCCGTGGAGAAGGTGCGATTTTAGTCAACCAACAAGGTGAACGTTTCTACAACGAATTAGAAACCCGCGACAATGTTTCTGCGGCGATTACCGCTCTTCCAGAAAGCTATGCTTACTTGATCTTTGACGATGCATTAGCAGGTCGAGCAAAACAAGTTGATTTCTACAAAGAACAAGGTGTAGTCGTTGAAGCAGATACGATCGAAGCCTTAGCGAAGAAAATCGACATGGACGCTGATACATTGGCAAAAACACTAGATACATGGAATCAATCTGTTAAAGATAAAAAAGACGAAGCATTTGGTCGAGAAACAGCAATGGATTATGACTTAACAACTGGTCCTTACTATGCAATCAAAATCGCACCAGGAATCCACCACACAATGGGTGGTGTAAAAATCAATACCAATACACAAGTCTTGAAAAAAGACGGTTCTGTTATTGATGGTTTATACGCTGCTGGAGAAGTAACTGGTGGTATTCACGGACAAAACCGTATCGGCGGAAATGCAGTTGCTGATATCATGGTCTTTGGTCGTCAAGCAGGGGTCCAAGCTTCAGAATACGCTAAAAAATAAATAAACATTACTATTCATAATAGATAGTACGCAAAAAACGTCCAGCTCTTATTACAGCTGGACGTTTTTTTGATACTCTTGTTGCTAAAATTTAGCTGGATTGATGAGAAACAGTGAAAAAGCCTTTTGGATTCGGTTCGTAATAAGTGCTGCGCCAGACAATCAGTGTTTCCTCTATAGATGAAAACAAAGCGAGCAGGAATGTCACGACCCAAATATATCCTGATACGTCACCAAAAGTAAATGCCACGAAACACAGGAGAAACAAGGCAAGACCTGTTATCTTGTTGCTCAATGTGTGCAGCATCCCCCACTGAGCAAACTTAACTTTAGTCAAAATCAAATTAAGAAATCGAATGCTAGCGACTAAGACAATGCCATAAATGATCCAATCTGGATAGATCTTAGTTTTAATGTAAAGAAATAGGACAATGGACCAAAAAACAAAATCACCTAAACTATCTAGTTTTGAGCCCAAGGTCGTTTGCAATCGATAGTTTCGTGCAATAAATCCGTCTAAAACATCCGTCAATCCGCAAATGAGGTAGCAGACTGAAAACAAAGGCTGCTGATTGATCAATAGAAGACCAGCTAACGCGATCCGTGCAATGGACAAGAGATTGGGCAGGTAGTTGATGGTGATCCCTTCTTTCTTTTTTTGGCCCAAGAATAATCAAAAAACGACAAGCTAGCCCACTCATACCTTACGACAGGTTTTCACTGATTGGTTTACATTACCTGTTTTTTTCTGCCCCCGATAGCTTGAGAAACACTTGCTTATGATTGCGTATCAGCTTGTTAACCTACCACTGGAAACAAGCCAATGATGATTCCCATAATGACTAACTCGATTGCACCATTCAATAAATGCAGACCAATCAGTTTTTTGCTTTGTCCAGCATAGGCTGCATTTACGAAAGTTGCCACAGCAAATACGCCCAGCCATAGCAAAAAGGCCACTTGCAAGCTCGTCATCATCCAACCGTCATGGTCAAACTTATTGAACCAATAGGTGACTTGTCCTAGTGTAAATGCCAATAATAGTCCGCCAACAGCTGTCCCGCCAAAAGTAAAAACGACATCGCCGGCAGACATATGATGACTTTCTTTATTTAGCATGCCAGATTCTTTTGCCCAAAAGCGCCCCCAAGCATGGATTGGATTATAAAGTAAGCTCCCGCTGATCATAAAAGCAAGTGTTGCCAAAAGAATAGCAATAAGATTGAAATGTGTAAGCATATAGGTACTCCTTTTTTTAATTATTGTAATCTTTTTTGCCTTTGTTGCCTAGCTGGATAAGCAGTATTAAGCAAATATCAATAAGTTGTAGAAGTTTTCTTACGGCAACCTTTCAATTTTGTTATTTTGGATTGGGACCTAAGGCCGATTTCCCCTGTTTTTATTTTGCTAAGATAGAAAGAGAGACGAAAGGAGAATATGATGAAAAAAATCGTACGAGCAATCTTATCCATTGGTTTGTTTTTCTTACTTCTGTGCGGGGGAATCATGTTGTACACTAACCGAGCATCGGGAGAGGTGGCAGGAATTTTAGATCAATTGAATCCACTTGTTCCAAAAAGCGAAATGTATGTAAAAACGCAAGCGCCTGAATCGGTCAACGGCTATGGCACTGCTCATTACAAACAAGTAGCTGCCACGGCAGATGGCCAGACTCGAATGATAGAATTTGAAGGCTTACAAGTGTTGAAGACAGAGCGCTTTTTGAAATTGACGAATAAAGGGGCACATGTTGAGACGTATGAAGAAATTGCCAAAGAAGACGTGCCGTCAGCAGCACTGAAAGAGATCGATGGATAGCACGAGAATGACGAATAACAGAAATAAGTTTAGCAGCAAGGCAAAAAATTTTTTGCGAAAGTCTGCTGGAAAATGAGGATGAGTTAAGATACCAGCCCAACATTTATCTGTGAAAAGGATACTTGTTGGGCCGTTTTATTCGTAAAACAGCGTGTCAAAGACCGAGTTATGCACATATTAACAGTTTTATCCACAATATATAGGGGGAACTTGTTTTCGCCTACGACATCTTGAGGTCGTATTGTCTTTGTGGATTGAGAAAGGGTTTATCCTCTTAACGAAAACATTCCTTTTATTTATAATAGTCCGCTTTGCACATGCTTATGCAGCCATTGTGAGAGTTGCTCGAACAAAAATCGGGAAACGAGATAAGTCAGCAGCACTGCAAGAAAGTAGCCAAGTAAATCAACTTGCAAGTGAGCGATCTTTTCAAAGGAAAAGAGTGCCCAATGACTTTCAAGAGGTTCATTGATACTCCTATACCAGATGAATCTTAGCGGGAAGCCAAAAGCATATTCGTACAAGGGACCAAATTGTTGGCTAGATACTGGACCGAAAAAAACACTAAAAAGCGGCAGACTAAAACTGAATAATAGGATTTTATTTTGCCTTTTCATTCTGACACCTCCCCACAGATAGTACTTTTCCATTATTACAGTAATTGTTATAGAAAAGAAGCAACCTTTTGTTTACAATGAAAGGGAAATGAAGGATGTAAACCTATAGTTTCTCCTTATATTTCAAGAAAAGCGATAAAGTGAAAACAAATAAGAGAGGAGTGTTTTTATGAAGAAATTAGTTATTTTAGTAGCCTGTTTTTTAGGTTTTTTGGGGGTGTCTGTCACAGCTGCAGCGGATGAAAAGAATACAGATGAGCTTGTTTATGAAATGACCGCTGGCGTCGGTTCTCAAGAGATATCTTATATTGATGAAGCGGGTGATGAAGTCGTACTATCTGTTGAATATATTCAACCCTTTGCACGAATTGCTCAAGGAACTTATAAAGTGTCTAAGACAGTCAAAGGAAGTTGGACTGCTTCTTATAATGTAAAGATCAACTCAAAAGAACAGATCACAGCGGCGACAAATTTGAGCATCAAAGCATTGAAAGGAAGTATTCTTTCGAGTTCATTAACCCATACGACTACTAAGGCTACTTGCAGCTTTAAACAAAAAGCTGGAACGATTACAACAAATGCAAGCGTGACCGCAACCATTTCTAATGGTAAACTAGTTGTAAAGTAATAGGTGTAGGAGATGAAATTAGTGGCCTTAGGAGAATGGGCGTGGCTATCCAGATATTGATAATTTAGTTTTACTAAGCAAACTTTATCAAGTATCGATTGATGAATTGCTGCAGGAAAATGAACAATTGAAAGAACAAATTCAAAAGAATAATGTGGAAATTGAAGATAAAAAGAAGAAGTTGAGTTTTATCACCCAACAAATGTCTTCTGATAAAGATGAAGGATTGATTTTGCTGCTTTTAGCCGGCGTATCCTCATTCATCTTTCCTTTAGGCATCCTCCTAAGCGGTTTTGCCATTTGGCGCAACAAGAAGACAAATTCTTTTTATCGACTTGTTTATATTGTCTGTGCAATCGCTTTGCTGTTAAATCTTTATGATGGGTATGTCCATGTTGCAAATGTCATGAACTGGGGGACAACGACTATCGAACAAGTGGACTAGTTGCCTGCAATTATAGCAATAGCTAAGGCCCTAGTGAAAAAATTGAGTTCTGCTTTGTATAAGAAGATTCAAGCGAAAAAAGATATCCCGCCTAAGAGTAGCTAGCCAATACTCGCGATAAAATCGTGAAGACGGGCTAACTATTTCTCATTGTTGGGATATCTTTTATTTGAGTGAGTATTCGTTCACTTATTTAATCTTAGTAAAAATAAAAAACATCTGATTGATCGTTGAATCATCGCTCTTTTGTTACAAGATTCGACTGGAGTACAACGGGACATCGTCACCGATGGGATATCCGTTTGTCGAAGATCTTATGGCATAGACTCTATTTCTTTTTGCTTTGAAAAAGCAAATAAAAGATGATAGCAATCGTTGAAAGAGCTAGTCCTAAAAGATTGTACATCAAATCAGACATGGGTTCATAATGATGATGATCAAAAACATTTAGTAAAAAAAACAAAAATGGTATCAAAAGAAAGAGTAGTACAACGACATTCTTTCGCCATGTAATAAATATCGATCCGATAATAAGAAACAATAAAACAGGAATCCAAAAAATCAATCCACCAATTACCTCTATATCCCTTCACCTCCATCTAATTCAGTAGAATACTTCTTTCATCTGAAAAAATTCCAAGAAAACAAAGAAATCTCTATGAAGAGGCAGTGAGGAAAAAATAACGTTTTTAAAGTAAGTCTTTTTTGCTCATGCTGATTGCTAAGTGATTACTCGTCGAAAATAGTTGTTTGATGGATGGTATCTTCCTGATGGCATCTTCCTAAAGAGGAAAAGTATCTTAAAATCGAATGATTGTTTTAGCCATCGATTCGGTAGCGAGCCTGGATCGTCTCTGCCTTGGTGATGATATAAAACCCATTGTCTTGGGACCACTCTACATAAATAAGATTTTTGAAAGAAGAATAGCCTTGTTTCTGTAATTCTTCTCGTAGCCAAGTTTCGCTCAAATGATGGGATTGCAGTACAGGATATTGAATATTTCCTTGGTCAACCAGCATGATTGCCAATGTTTGCTCATCCTCTGAATGTGTTAAAACACTGATTTGCCCCGCGTTTTCCAGTACAACATACTTGGCATTTGCAAGGGAGAAACATTGTTGTTGCCGTAACATGGTTCGCAACTGCTCCATTTCGATATGATTGCGGGTAATCTCTTGTATATTGAGCTGACCATTGTGAATCAAGACTACCGGTTCGCCTTTCAACCAGCGATTGATTGTCTCATTTTTTTTAACAAATTCTTCAATAAAGTAAATCAACAGTGCCCACAAAGCGATAGCGAAAAGGACATGGAAGACCGAAACGTTGTCATCGTAGATCGACTCTTCTAAAATTCCGCCTAAAACGAGAGTATAAATCAAGTCGAAAGGTGTGATTTCCGACAGTGTCTTTTTCCCTAACAGTCTTGCCACCAACAATAAGCCAAATAACCCAAAGAATAATTTTAGAATAATCGTAAAAACCATCTGCTCACCTCCTGTATGTTAGCACTACTATATCATTTTCTCATTTTAATCTCATTGTTCTGCACTTCTTTCATATTTTGTTTCCATTCATCATGGCTCAAATTTATTCATTTTTATCAACAGAAATTCAATTATTTGGTTTTTTTCATCTGATATCTATAATAAAAGCAAGGTGCAATCGCTTTCTATTGCACCTTTGCTGGGATTTTAGGAAAAGCAAATAGGAGGAGAGAAAAATGAAAAAAAGGTTGATTTTTCTATATAGTATATTGAGCTTTGCGTTGCTTGTTGGTTGTTCCAGTAATAATGAGAGTAGTGAATCAGGAGATTTTGCTAGTTCAGATGAGCAGACATTGACTGTCTGGGCTTGGGATACGAATTTCAATATTCCAATTATGGAAAAAGCAGGGGAGTACTACCGTAAGGATGGGCATGATGAGATTAAAGTGAATGTCATCGAAATGTCGAATGAGGACACAAAGCAAAAAATGGTTTCTGGATTCACGTCGGGGGTATCAGAAGGATTGCCTGATATCGTTTTGATGGATGATTATGATGTACAAAGTTATCTTACGAATTATGAAGGGAAATTTGCGGAGTTATCTGATACCATCGACTTTGCTGATTTTTCCGAATACAAAGTAGAGAATGCTACCTATAAGGAGGGAATCTATGCAGTCCCATTTGATTCTGGTTCTGCCGGATTATATTATCGCACCGATTATTTAAGTGAGGCAGGCTACAGTGAAGAAGATATGAAAGATTTGACTTGGTCCCAATTTGTCACTATCGGTGAAGATGTGAAAGAAAAGACCGGTAAATGGTTTGTCGCATTCATTCCCAACCGTGGGACCCATTATCTGCAGATGGCGATGCAGTCTGCCGGACTGTGGTATTTCGATGAAGAGGGCAAAATTTTCTTGAAAGACAATCCAGCGATCCGCGAAATGATGCCGATCCTAAAAGAGATTGACCAGAAAGAGTTAGCAAAACCGGTAGATTATTTTGCTCCTGAGGGAATCGGAGCAGTTACGAGTGGTGAAGTCGCGGCGGTTAATTCTGCCATTTGGTTTTCAGCAACGATTCGTTCCGCGGAGGATCAAAAAGGCAAGTGGGCTTATACACATCTGCCACAATTAGAGACAGTTGATGGGGCGACCCCCTATTCAAACCTAGGCGGATCAAGCTGGTTAGTTTTGAACGATTCGCCAAATAAAGAACTGGCAATGGATTTCTTGAAGACAGAATTTGCAGGCAATGATGAATTTTATCAAGAGATATTGGTCGAGAATGGGGCAGTGGGAACGTATTTACCATCTCAAAAAGGGGATGCGTATCAATACAAAGACCCATTTTTCAATGATGCGCCCATCTATAAAGATTTTTCGAGTTGGATGGCTGAAATCCCTGGTGTCGACTATGGCAACAATACGCAAGCAGCGGTTGATGCTCTTCGAGGAGTTATGCAGAGTTATTTTGATGATGCATTGAGTTTGGACGAAATGCTAGAAGAAGCCGAAAATAATTATACAATGCAAGTCGGCGAGTAGCCGATTTGCATTAGCAGGGAGTGAATAAGATGGATCCTTCGAGAAAAAGGCGAGAAGTATGGAAATTTATTAGTTTTGCAATGATCTTAAGCAGTATTTTCATGATCTATCCAATTCTTTATTCAATTTATTTATCTCTTCATACGATGCAAGGATTGCAATCCGTTTTTGTTGGTTTAGGCAATTACGTTCGGATGTTTCAAGATACCATTTTCCACAAAGCATTATTCAACAATTTTGTTTTCTTGATTTTTCAAGTGCCAATCATGGTGTTTTTAGGACTTTTACTAGCTTTTGTGTTGAATACACCAAAACTAGTTGGACGAACTTTTTTTAAGCTTGCCTTATTTCTGCCAAGTGTCACCTCTCTGGTTTCTTATGCGGTTTTGTTTAAGATGATGTTCCAGATCGGTGGGATCATTAATCGGGGCTTGCTGGCAATTGGAATTATCCAACAACCGTTAGACTGGTTAAATAGCCCTTTTTGGGCGAAAGTGACGGTGATCATTGCCTTATGCTGGCGCTGGACAGGGTATAACATGATTTTTTATTTAGCAGGATTACAAAATATTTCAGATGATACGTTGGAGGCTGCGGATATAGATGGCGCAAACAGCTTTCAGAAGTTCTTTAGGATCATTATTCCTCAATTGAAGCCAGTGATTGTTTTTACCACAATCACATCGACGATCGGAACGATTCAGCTCTTTGATGAAGTGGTGAATTTAACAGGCGGTGGCCCTTCAAATGCGACATTGACTGCAGCACAACTGATCTACAATCATTCATTTGTCTATACCTCAAATTTTGGTTATTCAGCAACATTGTCGTGGGCGTTGGTAGTGCTCATTGCGGTCTTATCCTATGCGCAGTTCAAATTAGCAAAAGACGACCGACAATAAGCAGAAAGGAGCAGCGATGAAGCGAAATGTGAATACACTGATAAAATATCTTTTTTTGATCGTAGCGGCATTCGTCTCTATCTTTCCTTTCTATTGGATGATCGCGGGAGCGACGAATACATCGAATCAGATTGCTGCTGGAAAACTCACACTAGGAAATCAGCTGATCACGAACCTTCAGCAACTATTTTCTAACTATAATGTTTCCTTGATCATGTGGAATTCGATCAAGATTTCTGTAATTACTGTTCTATTTAGTTTACTGATCACATCATTGGCGGCATTTGGTTTTGAGAAATTTCGAACCCGCAGCAGTGAAATGATTTACTCGCTTTTTTTACTGTGCATGATGATTCCACTGGCTGCATTAGTCATCCCATTGTTTAAGATGATGTCAGGCCTGCATCTTGTAAATCAGCATATCGCCGTTATTTTGCCGCTAGTCAATAATCTCTTCCTGATTTTTTTCTTTCGTCAAAATTTCAAGTCCTTTCCCGATGGCATTTTAGATGCCAGCAGGATCGAAGGAGCAAGTGAGTATACGATTTTCTTTCGGATCGTTTTTCCAATGATGCGCTCAACTTATGCAGCAGCGGCTATCTATGCTTTTATGAACTCATGGAATAGCTATTTGCTCCCGCTGATCTTTTTGCAGACAGAAGATCGTCAAACGATGACGTTGCTGATATCGAACTTATCATCGGCTTCTTATGTTGCGAACTATGGCGTGCAGATGACAGCAATTGTCATTGCAACGATCCCTACATTAGTCCTTTTTCTCTTTATGCAACGAGGGTTTGTCAAAGGAATGACGGGATCTTTAAAGCTTTAACGACACAAAAAATACCTGATTATTTAGCCGAACCGAGAGTCTACTCGGATCGGTTGAATAGTCAGGCATGTTTTTCAAGCTACAAAGCAGCCTAAAGTAAATGTCGCAGGCAGATAAGGGTCATCGTTTGTCTTTAGCGGCGGATTTTTTGTCTTTTTTTGGTACAGAAGCAAGGGCTTTTTTGAAAATTTCCTCTTTTTCTTGCTTATAACTATGCTGACGCTCGGCATAAACTTTTTCTTTCGATTTCGTTTTCATTTTAAGTCACCTCTTCCTTTTTTTTACTATAGCATAATTTCACAAAGAATTAAAACGGTTTCTCTTTTGTTTTTAAAGCTTTAACGCTTTTTAAAATAGTATTTGTGAAGAAAAAAGGACTAGATTGCAAATAAATGTCGAGTAGATGGCAGGATTATTGAAGAAAATTGGCCTACCTTGTTTATTTGATAGGAGCTACTCTAGTTTCCAAAAAAACAGTCGGGTTCATTCGTTTTGATAGCGTTCTATATTTTTTTCATTTAAAATAGAATTGTATTTGTATCGTTTGTATAGGTAAAACGTGGGTTTAGAAAGAAAATTTTTCGGTGCCAAGGAATAAACCTACATTAAATAAATGTTACAGACAGAAAAAAGATGTTAAAAATCAATCGATTTTGATAGAATGAAAAGGAGGGGGTGTTTCATTGGAATCTCGAAAAGCAATCCGTAAGCGTTTAGTGAAACAAAAACGATCACTTTTTATTCAAAAAAGTATAGGGGTTACAACGGTGTTAGCTTCTACATCAGGTGTATTCACAACTTTGGTCAACGCACCAGAGGCCAACGCTACAGGAGTAAATGAAACAGAAGTAGCAAAGTCAACTAAATCAACTGCAACGACAACTCTTGCTCGATCGTCAGAAACAACGATCAATCGACAATTTAAAACGACCGCTTCACTGAATGTGCGTTCAGACGCTTCAACCAGTGCGAGAATTATCAACGGTGTGGGGAACAATACCACGATCAAAGCTGTTGCTCAAAAATCAGGAACTTCCGTCAATGGGAACACAACGTGGTACAAGTTGTCATCTGGGGGCTGGATCTCTGGCGCTTATGTAACAACCGCCAGCAACAGCAACTCTTCCAACAACAGTACTAGCGGAGAAACAGCTGTCAATAAGACCGTCAAAACAACAGCAGCACTGAATGTACGGTCTAGTGCATCAACCAGTGCGAGTGTCGTTCGGGGATTGAGCAGCAATGCCACGGTCATTGTGGTTGCTCAAAAATCAGGAACTTCCGTGAATGGTACAACAACATGGTACAAATTGTCTAATGGTGGCTGGATTACCGCAGCTTATGTTCAGGCTGTGTCTAGCGGTTCAACGACAAGCAATCCTGGAAACACATCAACTACAGAACAAGCAATCAGCAAAAATGTCAAGACCACCGCTTCATTGAATGTACGTTCCAGTGCATCAACAAGTGGTAGTGTTGTGGGAAGTCTGAGCAATAGCACGACCGTTAAAGTTGTCGCTCAAAAATCAGGTTCATCCGTCAACGGCAATAAGACATGGTACAAATTATCTACAGGTGGTTGGATCACGGCAGCTTATGTCAAAGATGCGAGCAATACGAGCAGTCCATCAACCGGTGGATCAAGCAGCAATAATTCTAATTCATCAAATAATTCTGCCGAACAAGCAATCAGTAAAAATCTACAGACTACGACTGGGATGAATGTTCGTTCGAACGCTTCAACTACTGCCAGTATTGTCAGCAGTTTGAGCAGCAACGCTGTAGTGAAAGCAGTGGCGCAGAAAAAAGGGACTTCTGTCAATGGTAATACGACGTGGTATAAGTTATCTAGCGGTGGCTGGATCACGGCAGCTTACGTAAAAGAAGTCAGTGGAAATACCACAACAAATCCTGGCAATTCTGGCAACAATACTATCGGTACGAATATTAACGGTGCTGCTATTGTAGCTGAAGCCCGTAAATATATCGGGACACCCTACCAATGGGGAGGGAAAGGGCCAGATGTCTTTGACTGTTCCGGTTTCACTCGTTATGTCTTTTTACAAGTAACAGGGAAAAATATTGGCGATTGGACCGTTCCGCAAGAAAGTGCCGGTACGATCATCCCTGTATCTCAAGCCCAAGCAGGAGATCTTCTATTCTGGGGTGAAAAAGGCAATACGTATCATGTTGCAATTGCAACTGGTAACGGCAGCTTCATTCATGCACCAAGCACTGGGTACACGGTTACCGAAGCAAGTTCAGGTTTTTCAACAGCCAGCTTTGCGCTTCGTGTAAAATAAGAAGAACAATGACGACAAAACTACCTGCAACATGTTTGTTGGAGGTAGTTTTTTTAAGATCGTTTGCATCTTTTTGCATTGTTTAGCAATTTTTTGCATTGTATTTTTTAGTGGAAAGGAATGACAGAGAGATGTTTGTGGAACAGCGCCTAGCTAAAATCCAAGAAGTGCTAGCAGTTGAGCAAAGTGCTTCGATTGAACGATTGTCCAAGTTGTTATCCGTATCAAAAGATACGATTCGTCGTGATCTGATTCAATTAGAAAAACGGCAAGTACTTAAACGAACCCACGGAGGGGCGGTTTCGACGAACCCTGCAGCCGTGATTTATGATTATCAAACTCGCGCCGGGCAATTTTATGACATAAAAGCAAAAATTGCTAAAGCAGCTATTCATTGGATCAAACAGCCAGCTGCGATTATTTTTGATGCATCGACAACTGTAGAAGCGGTGATCAATGAACTGTCAGATTATCCTCTTCAAGCGATTACTAATTCATTGACTCATGCCCAACGATTGGCAGCGCTAAAACAGAGTACGATTACGGTTTTGCCTGGAAGATTAGACAAAGAACAATTATTTTTATATGGTGCGGATACTGTTGCCAAACTTGCCCAATTTCAGGCAGATTACACACTGTTAGGAGTATTTGCCCTTTCTACAGAAGGCGTATTTATCCATACGGAAGAAGAAGGCATGGTCAAGCGTCAGATGGTGAAACAAGGAGAGTATGTCATTGCAGTAGCTGACCATACAAAGTTAGCAACGACTGGTTTTTTTAAAGTCTGTGATCTGCCGGAGATCGATCTTTTAATCACCGATCAACAACCAGACATCGAGTTACAAGCAGCACTTGCCGCAGCGAATGTGACCATTTATGTAACAGAGTAAATCAGAAGGAGTCTTAATCATGAAAAAAGCGATTGAATTAGCCATTTTACCAGAACCACCTATTTTTGAAGAGGTCGCTCCAGTTTTTTTAAGTGATGCGACCATGAGTCAGCGCAAACTAAGTGTCTTAGAGCGAATGGCTGCTGAAGAGTTTGACACGTTGGTGATCTATGCAGACAAAGAACATGGCAGCAACTTTGAATATCTGTCAGGATTCCTGCCAAGATTCGAGGAAGGACTATTGGTTCTAGATAAAACTGGCGCCGCAACACTCATTTTGGGAAATGAAAATTTAAAGCTGCAGGCTCATTCCCGCATAGCGGCAGAGCTAGTCCATTACCCGCAGTTTTCGCTGCCGAATCAGCCTATGACAGGAGAAAAATCACTATCCTCTGTTTTTTCTTCTTTAAGGTTTAAAGAGAAGAAAAAAATTGGCATCATTGGGTGGAAGATGTTCACGACGCATCACGAAGATCCAGCCACACTCTTTGATGTTCCTTATTTTATCGTAGATGCAGTCAAACGGGCAGTCACAAGGACATGTCATGTGGTAAATGCTGCTTATTTGCTGATTGGTGAAAAAGGAAGCCGTAGTCACAACAATGCCAATGAGATCGCTCATTATGAATATGGGGCTAACCTTTCTTCTCGTTGTATTTTGAGTGCGATGAATGCGATTGAAGTTGGCAAAAAAGAAGCCGAAATTGGGGCATATTTGTTGGCAGAGGGACAAATGCCTTCTGTGGTGCCAATCGCTGCTAGCGGTAAACGATTTGAATTTGCCAATCTTTATCCAACGCACAAACGAATTGCTTTGGGTGATCCTTTCTCAATGACGATTGGTTATAAAGGAGGACTCTCCAGTCGCACGGGATTTGTCGTCTCAGAAGCAAGTCAATTGCCGGCTGAACAACAAGATTACCTTGAACGTGTCGTGAAACCGTATTACCAGGCGATCACCACTTGGTTGGAAGCAATTCGAATCAACCAAACGGGTGGCGAGATGTATCGATTGATTGAAGAAGTTCTGCCAAAAAAGAGTTATCACTGGCACTTGAATCCTGGACATCTGGTTTCGGATGATGAGTGGATGTCTTCACCAATCTACGCGGACTCTCTTACACCTTTAGAAAGCGGCATGATGTTCCAAGTAGATATCATTCCATCTGTTCCTGAGTATACTGGTGTCAGTGCGGAAGAATGTATTGCATTAGCTGATCAAGAACTGCGACAAGAATTAAAAGCCGATTATCCAGAACTGTGGGAACGTATCACGAAACGCAAAGAATATCTCGAAAACTACTTGAACATCCAACTATCTCCCGATGTTCTACTTTTATCAAACACAGTCGCTTATTTGCGTCCATTTTATTTAGCGAAGAATCAAGCATTACGAATCAAAAAATCACGCTAATTGGATTCATCCTTAGGCGAATTTGAGGATGAAGATAGTCGAATGAAAGTCATAGCTAAAGTTAGGAGGCACAAATGAATACGAGAGAAATCAAATTAATCGTAAGCGACATTGATGGAACGATTTTAGATGATACCCATCAGATTGACCCAAACTTACAACAGGTGCTGCAACGATTAAAAGAAAGTAAAATTCCTTTTGTCTTAGCGTCTGCACGATCACCAAAAGGGATGCAGCACTTAGCTGAAGCGTTAGGAATCAGCGAGTATCCTTTGGCTTGTTACAATGGCGCGTTAGTTCTGGCAAACGGAAATCTTTCTGCTCCGCCTATCTCAAGTCATGAAGTTGCCATCAAAGAAGTTGTGCGAATCATCAGCGAGACAAGAACACACTTCTCACAAGTTTCTATCAATCTTTATTCAGATACAGTTTGGTATGTGGATCGTCTTGATGAATGGGTAAAAAAAGAAGCCGCAATCACGCAGGAGGTAGCGCAGGAGGCAGATTTATTGGCCTTAGTACAGTCCTTGCAAATACCCGTTCATAAATTACTTTTGATCGGTACGTCTGCTGAGATCCAAAAAGTAAAAGGTTACTGGGAAAAGCAATCTTTGAAGACGAGCGCTCTTTACCTTTCAAAAGATAATTACCTAGAAGTCACGCATCGAGAAGTTTCAAAAGAAAAAGCATTGATGGAACTGGCTTCTTATTACAACGTGCCTCTAGCGCAAACGTTGGCAATAGGAGATAACTTCAATGATTTACCTATGATACTAAAAGCTGGAGTAGGGGTCGCAATGGCCAATGCACCACGAAGAGTCAGGGAACAGGCGGATGCCGTTACACTTTCAAATAAAGACAGTGGAGTTGCAGCTGCTCTTCAGAAATTTGTCTTATCGATCACTTCCTGAAGGCCAGCAGATGGTAATATCGGGAATCGCTTAAAGAAAACAAATCGTGTTACAAAATACACAAACGTATCTTTTGACACGATTTTGGCCTCTATTTTACACTCAAAGTTATAACGTTTGTTATAATCTATCGTTTATAAGGAGGACAAATGAATAAGAAGCTCGTAAAAACATTATCTAGTTTTGCGGAGACGTTGGGGTTGTCGGTAGATCCAAAAATGGGTGTGATTTACGGTACGTATCGTTCGTATAAAGTTATATTGACACAATTGAATAATAATAGTTATTCTTTCGCAGCAACTTTTTCGATCAGCAAAAACCAAGAACTACCTAGCTCAGAGCAAGTGAGACAAGTAGTGACTGATTCCAAAGACATATTGGACTGCTCTGTACAAGGTTACCAAGTCACTTATACATTCCGAGGGGCAATGACTGTTGCCAAAACCAAAGAAAAATTGGTTGCTGGTCTAGATACAGTCACTGATTTTCTTAAAGAAAATCACTATCAAACAGTCTGTCAGTTTTGCGGAACATCGGAAGCGCCGATAGATACCTACAGCATAGGTGGGCTGCCAGTGATCGCTTGCAGTGCTTGTTTCAAAAAGCAAAATGAAGCGATGCTTGCTAGCCTGCATGAGCAGAATCAGAAGAAAGAAAACTGGCTGGCTGGGATAGTTGGTGCATTTATAGGTTCACTGATTGGGGTCGGTGTCATTATTTTACTTGGCCAATTAGGTTATGTAGCGGCATTATCAGGTATTGCAATGGCTGTCTGTGCTTTAAAAGGGTATGAACTTCTTGGCGGAAAGCTGAGCAACAAAGGCATCATCGGTAGTGTTTTGATTATGGTCATCATGGTTTATCTAGGCAATCGGATTGATTGGTCTATCAGTGTAGCCAATTATTATACCGATGTTGATTATTTCTATGCATTTCGGATATTGCCTGACTTGCTAAGAGAAGGTTATTTGGAAGCTAGTCAATACTATGGGAACCTAGCTCTTGTCTATCTGTTTACTGCAATTGGTGCGATCCCTACGATTCTTAGTGTGATAAGAGATCGTAAGAATAGTAGAGAAAGCTACAAAATGGAAGCTTGATAATTGTTTGACTGTGATACGTAAGGAGCTGATAGGATGCTCTTGCGTATCACAGTTTTTTCTTGTTTGAAAGAGAACATAAAGGTTGTAGATTAATTATTTATGAAAAAAAGAATTTTTTTTTAATCTTTTTTGAAAAAAACGAGCGAAAAACTCTTGCAATTATCATAATTATTGATTAAAATCAAATTAAACTTCAGAAAATTCTGAAAATTATGAACTTAAGGGGAAGAGGAAAATGAAAAAGTGGGCCTTTGGATTGGTAGCAGTGTGTGGTGTCTTATTAGCCGGATGTACGACAGGAGGCACGAGTAACACAGGAGAAAGTACTTCCTCGAATGGAACAGCAGCAGCGGAACAGATCTTCAATGTTGTCGTCCAGCAAGAAATGCCTAGTGCAGATCTTTCTCTTGCAACTGATACGATCAGCTTCAGTGCATTGAATAATGTCTATGAAGGATTGTATCGTTTGGATGCTGACAGTAAGCCGCAACCTGCTGGAGCTGCTGAACTCGCAGAAGTGAGTGAAGATGGATTGATCTACCGATTGAAATTGCGAGAAGATGCTAAGTGGTCGAATGGTGATCCTGTAACAGCTGCGGATTATGTTTACGGCTGGCAACGGACAGTAAAAGCCGAAACAGGTTCAGAATACGCTTATTTGTTTGCCCCAGTCAAGAATGCTGAATCGATCACTGCAGGAAAAACAGATCCTAGCGAGTTAGGGATCAAAGCAGTCAGTGAGTACGAATTAGAGATTACTTTAGAAAAAGCAACCCCCTATTTTGATTATTTACTCGCTTTCCCATCTTTCTTCCCGCAAAATCAAGGAATTGTGGAAGAAAAAGGCGATCAATATGCAACGACCAGTGATAATTCTGTGTACAATGGCCCATTTGTTTTGACAGGATTTGATGGACCGGGTACAGATACGGAATGGTCCTACGAAAAGAATGATCAGTATTGGGACCAAGAAAATGTTAAATTACAAACCATCAATGTCAGTGTTGTCAAAGAATCTGCGACATCGTTGAATCTATTCCAAGATGGTCAAGCAGACGATGTGATCTTAACAGGAGAATTGGCGCAGCAAATGGCAAATGATGAAGCTTTTGTTTCAGAGCCTTTGGCCCGGACCTCTTATATCGAATTGAATCAGCGAGAAGAAAATTCTCCATTCCGTAATGAAGATTTGCGAAAAGCAATTTCTTATGCAATCGATCGTGATGCACTTGTATCCTCCATTCTGGGGGACGGATCTCTAGCTTCGACAGGATTGATTCCAGAAGGTATGACTTTCAGCCCGACGGATAACAAAGATTTTGTTGAAGATGCTGGCAGTGTGATCGAATACAATGAAGACAAAGCGAAAGAACACTGGGAAAAAGCCAAAGCAGCTTTAGGAATCGATTCATTAGATTTTGAAATCTTGGCTTCTGATACCGACTCGACTAAAAAAGCGATCGAGTATGTCCAAAGTGCAATCGAAAGTACATTGGATGGTGTGAAAGTCAGCTTGAGTCCGGTACCTTTTTCTGTTCGGCTAGATCGTTCCAACAACGGAGACTTTGATGTTGTAATGGGCGGATGGGGGGCCGACTATGCAGATGCCAGCAGCTTTACAGATCTGTTTGTTACTGGAAATTCCTATAACCGTGGTCGTTGGAGTAATCCAGATTATGATGCAGCAGTGAATGCCGCTGCTTCAACCCATGCGGGAGATCCTGAAGCTCGTTGGCAAGATCTACTAGAAGCAGAAAAAATCATTATGGCAGAACAAGGTGTCATTCCTGTTTACCAAAACGTGGAAGCCCATTTGCGGGCGCCAAAAGTCAAAGGAGTCGTTTCTCATGGTGCAGGTGCGCAATATGATTACAAATGGGCTTCTATTGAAGAGTGAGTAGCATTGAATTAAGCAGTTAATCGGCAAGAAGTAAAAAATCCTCTTATCGTCAAACATTTTTGGCAAGTGTGCGTCAGAGTGAAAAACGATGGGAGGAATTTTTTAGATTATCAGAAAATCTTTGTAGCTACTTACACAAAGTTAGTGGGAACAACGATAAAACAGAGAATAAAAAAACACAGAAAAAACCTTGGAGATGAATAAAATCAAATCCAAGGTTCCTTTTTCGAAAGTGTTTTTCACAAAGAAAACAGTAAAAAATTATTCGCTGACTTTCACGTCACCTGTAACAGATGCGCCTTCTTTATCAAGTGTTGCTGAATCTTGAATTTCTTTAGAAGCGAACGTGATGTTTCCTTCAACTTTAGTGCCGTTCAATACGAAGCCTTTTGCATTTACTTCGATGTCGCCTTTCACTACACCGTTAACGATGTTGAAGTTTTCTGAGTTAACAACTAATTTAGGAACAGTTACAGTGTATTCAGCAGTTACTGTACGGTTTTCATCTTGAGAGTACAATGCAAATTTACGGTAGATATCATTTGCAGCGTTCCCTTTGTCATGGAATTCGCCGTCAACTGTCAAATCTTTGTCGAAAGTCATGTTGTCTGTAACAGCAACGATCCAGTTACCGTCTGCGCTCAATGCTTTTTCAATGACTGAAGTTTGGTCACTTACTGAAGCTGTTGAAACAACATCATCTGTTGATGCAGTTGTTGCAGTTGAAGCAGCAGTTGATGAACTTGCAGTTGTATTGTTATCAGAACTACATGCAGCTAGAAGAGTTCCTCCCATTAGCAATGAAGCAGCGATTAAAGTGATTTTTGTTTTTTTCATGTTACCTTCTCCTTTGTATGCCCATAGTTTTCTTAAAAACAAAATGATTATACCATAGAGGGGTTTAGTTTGTGAAACAAAAAACATAAATGAGGAGAAATTTAATAAATATCAAGCAATTCTTACTGAAAATATCATAATCCAGTTTCAAGAAAGAAAAATTTATGAGAAAGGCAGCTTTAATGGAAATTATCTTTACAGGAATGAGAAGGACATCTATGAATCAATTTACGTTTCAGCGAGTCATTGGGGATTTTCTCTACTAACTTTTAAATAATTTTAAATAGAACTAGAATAAAAAGAAGGCTAAAAATTTCCTTAAAGTTTCCAGAGACAAGTTTGATAAAATAAAAGAATTGTTCGGTGCATGTTTCTGCAAGAGGCAAGTATCGATTGGCGTTGAATCTTGTACTTGAAACAATAGCCTAGATAGCACTGTCTTAGAATTCGCTATTTTACATGTTCTTATGTACGCAAAAGCGTCGCGTGTTCTACAAATATTCTACAAAGCGCAAAGGATATGTGAAAGGAATAAGGTGGTAAAAGAGCTAGAGACAGGATTAGAAAAGTTGTTGCCAAGGAAAACTTAAGGTTTTACGAGTATCGAAAAAGAAAAGCGGCATTATCATTGCTATTTTTCTTCTGGCATGGTATTCTATAAAAGTAAAGTTCTGATATGTTAATACTTGTTTATCTTTTGATACACACTTCAATTACACATCATTTTCTATTACAAAAATAAACACACACGATGTGTAATATGGAGGTATACGTTTATGAATAACGGTACAGTAAAATGGTTTAATGCAGATAAAGGTTTTGGATTTATTACAGGTGAAGATGGCAATGATGTATTTGCACACTTTTCAGCTATCCAAGGCGACGGCTTCAAAACTTTAGATGAAGGTCAAGCAGTGACTTTCGACGTTGAAGAAGGCCAACGTGGCTTACAAGCAACAAACATCGTTAAAGCATAATAACAACTTTTAAAAGAAGACCGGCAATGGTCTTCTTTTTTTGCTTTAAAGTAAAAAATTCATTTCCGGAAATTACTTTCTTGACCTGGTGATCTCCAAGGAAAAATGAAGGAATGAGTCAATGAATCTCAAAAAAAGACTGCGTCTGTATACTAGACGCAGTCTTTTTTGTTGGCGATGGCCTTTGCTTTTTGATCTCTAGATGAAACGTGACAAAAATTCTAATCAATTTCTGGCAAACTGACTATTGTAGAGTTGGGCGTATAATGAAGGTTTTGCTAACAGTTCCTCATGTTTGCCTTGCTCAATGATTTGTCCTGCTTCCATCACAAGGATCAAATCAGCATTCTTGATCGTGGAGAGGCGATGGGCAATGACAAAGCTTGTTCGATTTTTCGTCAATGTGTCCATTGCTGTTTGGATCATTTGTTCGGTTCGGGTATCAACACTGGAAGTCGCTTCGTCCAGAATCAAAATAGCTGGATCTGCCAAAATTGCACGAGCAATCGTCAAAAGTTGTTGCTGACCTTGTGATAGTTCGGTTTCGGATCCTATGATCGTCTCGTAGCCCTTCGGCAGTGTCCGAATAAAATGATCGCATTGTGCTGCTTTTGCGGCGGCAATGATTGCCTCTTTCGTTGCATCTTTTTTGCCGTAAGCAATATTCTCTGCAATCGTTCCTTCAAACAACCATGTGTCTTGTAAAACCATCCCAAATTTTTTGCGAATGTCTGTGGCTGAAAAATCCGTCATATTGTAGCGATCGATCCGGATCTTGCCTCCATTCAGTGGATAGAAGCGCATCAGCAAGTTGATCAAAGTTGTCTTGCCGGCCCCAGTAGGCCCCACGATGGCTACTGTCTGTCTAGGTGCAACTTGTAGGTTCACATGTTGCATCAATAATTTATCTGGAGAATAACCGAAAGAAACATCTTCAAAATCGATTCTCCCCGACAATTCTTCTGGGACTGCAAGAGGGTGTTGGGTTTCTTTTTCTTCTGGATAATCCAAAATCTCAAAGATCCGTTCCAATGACGCTAATGCACTTTGTAACGTATTAATAATATAAGAAGCTTGTGTGATCGGTTCGGAAACTTGATTGGTATATTGCAAGTAGGCTTGGATCAACCCGATGGATAACTGTCCATTGATTACCATCATTCCACCAATCACAGCACTTACGACAAACCCGATTTGGTTGATAAAGCGAATGAACGGATTGATCGCATAGCTAGCAAATTGTGCTTTACGAAAAGCATGAAATTGCTTTTCACTTAATTCGTGCATTTCTGAAGCGACAGCAGATTGCTGATTGTAGGATTTGATCAATAAATGGGCAGTATAAAACTCTTCTGCCCGGCTACCGACTGCTCCCAATGTTGTCTGATTTTCTGAAAAGTAAACCAAATTTCGCTGAGCCAGTCGATGGGTAGCGAAAGCACTTATCAGTAGGATAATGATAATCCCTACAGTTAATAATGGACTGAGCCAAAACATCACACCAAGACCAAATAAGATACTGAGAGTGGCTGTAATGAGTTGCATCAATCCGACTTGAAGGACTTCAGAGACTTTATCCAGGTCTAGAATTGCTCGGCTTAAAATATCGCCTGTCTGATGCGTATCGTAAAATCGTACCGGCAACCGATTAAACTTGTGCGTCAATTCTTTTCTGAGGGTTAAGGTCAATGTTTCGCTGACACTTGCCATTGTGTATTCTTGTAAAAATGAAAATAGACTAATCATCAGCCAGGAGATCCCTAGAAGGAGCAGTGGCCATTTGATGACTTGCAAGAATTCACTTGGTTGCCAGCCTCCTTGCTGAAGCAAAGTGATGAGATTATCCAATCCTTGACCCAACAGTAATGGTGCGATTGTCATAAGTGTCGCGTAGCAGAGAGCAGAAATCAAAATCAGTCCGAAGCGGCTTTTTTGCTGGAATAATAATTGTAAGAGCCGCATGCTCGTATGTTTTAAATTTTTTGGTGCATCAGTTATTTTTTTGCTCATTTTTTTCTCCTCCTATTCCTTGCGAAGCCGCAAATTCTTGATAGGTGCTACAGGTTTCCATCAGTTCTGAATGGGTCCCTTTTCCGACGATTTTTCCTTCATCAAGAACGATGATTTGATCAGCATCCATGACAGTTGCAACACGCTGAGCCACGATTACTACGGCTGAATCACGGACATAAGATTTTAATGCTCGCCGTAAATTTGCATCTGTTTGATAGTCAAGCGCCGAAAAACTGTCATCAAAAAAGTAAATGTGAGCGGGCTTCACTAATGCGCGCGCTATACTCAAGCGTTGTTTTTGGCCGCCAGAAAAATTGCTGCCCTTTTGAGCAACGTGACTGTCGATCCCATCGGGTAGACTTTTGATAAACGACTCTGCTTGCGCGATTTTGACGGCCTGTGCTACTTGTTGCGGATCGGGATTGACAATCCCGAAAGTCAATGTGTCCCAGATCGATCCACTGATCAACAATGCTTTTTGAGGAACATAGCTGATAAATGATCGTAGTGCGACCTGTGAGACTTCTCGAATATCACGATCATATAATGTGATTGAGCCGTTAGAAACGTCTTTTAACCGCAAAAGTGCTTTGGCGATCGTACTTTTTCCTGATCCGGTGCCGCCAACAATCGCAGTGGTCTGTCCGCGATGGATCTCAAAATCAATATCTTCCAGTACGGGTTCCTCTGCCCCAGCATAGGTGAAGGAGACATGATGAAAGGCAGCTACTAATGAGCTTTCTTTTGGCAAGATTGGCTGTGGACCGTCTGTCATCGTTTCTTCTTCAGACAAAACTTCTTCAATCCGCTGCAAGGATGTCAATCCTTTTGGGATCATGACGATCACCATTGCTGCCATGGTCAAAAACCAAAGGCTCAAAACGGTATATTCGATGATCGCAGTGATACTGCCGATGGGCAGGTTTCCTGAGAGACTTTGGAAACCGCCGAATCCCAAAATGCTTAGAATGGACAGCCCCATGAAAAAGTGTACGGCTGGATTCAAAACAGCGAATAAACGATTGACTTGGATCATCACTTTTGCGTACCCTTCAAAGGTTTGGTCTGTCCGCTTTTTTTCGAAACTAGCTTTGTCAAAGGCGCGAATCACCCGTACGCCTGTATAGGTTTCACGCAAAATCCGCATCATAGTATCTACTTTTTTCTGCGTTTTCTTTGCCAAAGGGATTGCTTGATAAATGACGAAAAGTGCGACGATCGAGAAACAAACAATCGCTGCAATAGGGATCCACACCATTCGCCAAGATACACTACCTGTTAAAATAATCGAAGCCAAAATGATCAGTGGAGCGGGAAGAATCATTTGTAAAGCCATCATCAAGATTTGTTGAATGTTATTGATGTCATTCGTTGTTCTTGCAAGCAAGGTTGGTGTACCATATTTTTCAAAACTAGAGATCGCAAGCTCCTGTATTTTGTTGAATAGTTTGATCCGAAGATGATGTCCGAATTTCCCTGCTAGATGGGCAGAAAAATAACTAGCACTGACAGCAATCACACCAGTTCCTAGTGCAACAGCCAGCATCCAGCCCCCATAGCGGATGATAGCTGATTGATCTTGTTTTAAAATGCCATCATCAATGATCTTGGCTACAAAATAGGGAAGAAAAAGTGTCCCGAAAGAATGGATCAGCATAAATAAAAAAGTACCTAGAAATAGGCGTTTTTCGGTGAAAAAAAATTGTTTTAATTGTTTCATAAAAATTCCCTCCAATTACGTCGTTCTGTGCTAGAATAAACTGTAACGTAACGTAACAGTCAATAGGAGGGAGGCATTTTTTTTGAAAAAATTTTTGACCATCAGTGAACTTGCGGCTTATGGCGGTGTTAGTCGTCGTACACTGCTTTATTATGATCAAATCGGGCTGTTCAAACCTAAACAGATCGGTGAAAACGGGTATCGTTATTACGGATTTGAACAGTGTGCGGAATTAGATGTGATTTTGGTCTTGCGAGCATTGGATATGTCCTTAGAGGAAATCCAAACATTTCTAAGAAACCGCAATCCTGAGACGATGCAAAAAGAGTTGATCATCCGTCGTAAAGAAGTAGATCAGAAAATAACGGAACTAGAGGAACATAAAGCCGTTTTGGATCGGTTCATTTCGCGATTTGAAAAAGTACAGACAGCCGATTTTACCAATATGACTTATAGTTATCGGTCAGAAGTATATTTTGCTGTTTCTGAAGAAATCAATGAGTATGATGAGACTTCGGTCTTTCAGGCTTTTTCACGTTTTTATCCTTATTTAGATTACAAGGATTTATTTAGTGGCTACCCCATCGGTTATTTAGTAGAAGGATCTGCATTCGATCAAGAGTCGATCCATGAAGCGCCTTACCGTGCATTAGTGATGATTCCCAAAGAACGACTGCCTCTTTACTCGGATCAAGCAATTATTTGTAGACCAGCAGGAAATTATGTGTCGGGATTCGTCAGAGGGGAGATCCATCATTTAAAAGATTTTACAAAACGATTCAAAGCCTATCTGGAATCAGCTAATTTACAGATAGATGGAGATATCTGGGAACTGATGTGGCAAGATGATGTATCCACGGATCAAAAAGAACAGCAGATTTTTGAAGTGATGTTGCCTGTTAAGGAAAGAATACCAAGCTAAATCTACACAAGAATGGAGAGAGGAAGTCTGTTGACGACATTTTTGCCAAAATGTGTTATACTGATTGAATACGAGAAATATTTTTGTACCAACGTTATCTTGTTTTTAGGAAATTTATTCAAAACTGGCGTAACTTCAGAGTTACAAGGATGCAGTAGAGGTTAGGGATTGTATCGTTTAAATGAGAAATAAATAATAGTAGTAATAGTCTGCTTCAACTTTCAAAGAATAAATATTGCATCGTTAGATAGCCTTCCCGTCTTATGACAGGAAGGCTATCGTTCATTTTATGGGAAGTGTCAGCGCATTATCTGGACTCTTATCTTCCAATAGCGAGTCAACATATTGTTTTAGAAAATAAGAATATGTTGCCAGCAGCTGGTATTCTTCAGAATGTCGAATCGTTTCTTTTTCTTCTTGCGAATAAACGTCGTCACCAGTAAATAACGCTGCATTCATCTTTGCAATAAATGTATATAATGTGTTGATTTGTTCTTCTGTCAATTCAGTAACAGATGCGAGCTGTTGGCGCACCATTTTAGTTGTATCTTGTTGAAAGATGGTTGCTTGATAGTTGCTATACTGCAAAAGGTGAGGATCTTTCCGCTTGTTCTTAGCAGCCCATTGGTCCAAATCAATCACCTTTTTTTCGTAGTTGATCGTTTTATCAGTAAGTGTTACGACCCCATAGCCAAGTTCTTGTGTGGAATAAGAGCCGGTGACAATTTCCTGAATACCAGAGGGTCCTTCTGTAATATCTTGGATATGGATGTGTCCAGAAAAAATCGCTGGTACCTGATAAGCAGTTAGTAATTGCTGCAATTGCGCCGAGTTATCTAAAATATAACCTTCTTTCAACAATGAATTATGTTCCAGAAGATTATGGTGCATGAAGAGAAGCGGTGTCTGCTGCTGTTGTTTAGCTGCTTCTAGTTGATCCTTCAGCCATTCTAAGGTGCTTTCTTTCAAGCGGCCATTCGTAGTTGGCTGGTTCCAATTCACTTGTTCTTCATAAATACATGAATCAAGTAATACTAAGCGATACTGATCATTGAGATTGATGCTATAGCTTAATGAGGTCCGATCAACACTGTCAGCTTTCTCGTAGCCTTCGGAAAAAATATCTTTGAAATCTTGCGGGCTGATTTGATCGGCATAAAATTCCTTATCCCCATCAAAAATTCTGGCCCAACCATTGTAAATCTCATGATTGCCGGGCAAACTCAGTACCATGATCGAAGCTTCTTGTAATGGTGCCAATAACTCGGCAAGAGATTCTGCACTTGCTTTCTCTCCATTCAATGTCATGTCCCCTGTCAAGATCACTCCTGTTGGTCGTTTTTCTAGGGCTTCAGCAACAAAAGCTTCCAAACTTTCTGCCTGATAGCGCATTTCTTTACCAGCGGCACCTTCAGCAAACTGGTTGAAGGCTATACTATTATCGTGAAGTGCTGACGACAGGAAATGAACATCGCTTAGCAGCCAAAATTCGCTTTCTGAATCTTGCTGCAACACACTGTTCGCTTTTTTGGTCGTCCAAAGAGCAAGCAAAAGTAAGCCGCAAACCAAAATGCTACTGATCCAGATAATTATTTTTCTTTTGGAAATGATGCTTCCTCCTTTCGAGCGGTATTCTTCCTATTATAGGAAGAGAAAACTTGCTTGTCACTTAGAAAGGATCAAGTATTTTGCTTACACGGTATCTTCTTTAATGAAAAAAGAAACGGATAAAGAGAGGGCCAAAAGAGAGAAAAAAGGGGATTCACACTGTAAAAAAGCAAATTTTTTGGTTTTTTCAGGAGTTTTTGGACTACCTGAAAAATAAAAAAGCGCTTTTTTATCGATTTCTTTTTTTGAAAAACATTTTAAAAATGCTGTTTTATCAAGCTTTATAGCTAGCATAGAAGAATATTTCTGATGAGAATTGTCTTTGAAACATTTTTGTAACATTTCTTTTATCTGTATGTCATATGCTTATGTTAGAATTCATTTGTCGTTAAATCGAACTTTAAATTTTCTTATATTAAGTAAATTTTTTATTAAGACAACTAATTTACACAAAAAGCGCTAGTCGGAGGAAAAACGAGTGAAGAAAAGTTTGTTATCAGCATTAATGGTGTGTTCTCTAACATTAACAGCAGTTGCAGGACCAGGATTAGTATCAGCAGATTCCATTGATGATCAAATCGAACAACAAAATCAAAAAATCGATTCCCTAAAAGGACAACAAGCAGATGCTCAATCACAAATCGATTCTCTAGAAGCAGAAATTGATTCAGTGAGTGCAAAAGTCAGTGACTTAGAAGCTAAACAAGTTGCACTAGGTAAAGAAGCAGAAAAATTACAAGATAAAATTGCCACTTTAAAATTACGTATCGCAAAACGTGAAGAAGCCATCAAAAAACAAGCACGCGATGTGCAAGTAAATGGTCAAAGCACAAACTTTATCGATGCAGTTCTAGAAGCAGATTCTTTGACGGATGTTATTGGTCGAGTACAAGCCATGACAACAATCGTAAATGCCAACAATGATCTAGTTGAGCAGCAAAAACGCGACAAAGAAGATGTTGAACAAAAAGTAAAAGAAAATGAAAGCAAAATTCAAGAAGTAGCAGCAACTCAAGCTGAGCTGCAAAATCAAAAAGATGCATTGGCTACAAAACAAGCAGACTTGAATGTGTTGAAAGCTAATTTAGCTGCTGAACAAGCAACAGCTGAAAAAGACAAAGATGCGTTGAACAAGAAAAAACAAGAAGCGGAAGCTGAAAAAGCACGTGTCTTGAAAGCTCAACAAGAAGCAGCGGCTGCTAAAAAAGCAGAAGAAGCAAAACAGGCAGCAGCATTGAAAGAAGCGCAAGAAAAAGCAGCTGTTACAGAAGATGTTCAAACAAGTACAACTAAGACAGAAAGTTCTTCAGATACTTTTGTTGTTGAAACAGCAACTGCTGGATCATCAAGCAGCTCAAGTTCATCAAGTAATAGTTCAAATTCATCAAACAGTTCTTCATCAAATACAAATAACAGCAATAATTCTACAGTCAATACCGGTGGTAGTGGTAAAGACCACTCATCATCAGGTAACATGTATGCAGTAGGACAATGTACATGGTATGTTAAAAATCGCGCACCATGGGTTGGTACTTACTGGGGAAATGGTGCCCAATGGGGTGCCTCAGCAGCAGCTGATGGATACACAGTGAATGGAACACCAGCCGCTGGAGCAGTTGTTGTCTTTGCCGCAGGCCAATCCGTTGGCGGAGAGTGGACAGCAGATGGTACGTATGGACACGTAGCCTATGTAGAATCTTATGATCCTGCAAGCAACACCATTACGATCTCTCAAGGTGGAATGGGCTTCCCTTCACCTACAGGACCAAACACAGCAACAATGAATGCATCTGGTTATACTTACATTCATCGTTAATCAATAGATTTAACCACTAATGATTCGTCATTAGTGGTTTTTTTGTATCTGCAAATAGCGGACGCTGCTCCAACTATTCCAACTGACAGTTGGGCTTCAATGCTCTACTGTTGTGAAAATTTATGTAAAAAAGCCTTCCGCGCTTGAATAAAACAATTGAATTGGAGCAACTGACACGAGCTTCTAGGGTTGACGATCGCTGCAATTTCAATTATTGGACAAATGTTGTGACGAAATTATTCCGTCTAGTTCTCATCCCATGGGGAATCTTTGCATCTACGTTTTTAAGATCATAGAAGAAGACAAGTAAGATTGTCACAAAGGGATGCGGATCAACGAAGAAGAGTCGGAGGTTGAAGGGACAAGTCAAAAAGCCTTAGGGTAAATAAAGTGAAACTTCATTTATCCTAAGGCTGGACAGATGCATTTGCTCAAATAGACAAAAAGGTATTTTTTTCTAAAAAAACTTAGTTGTTAAGTGCTGGATCTGGCAGTAGTTTGATTCTGGGCTTTATTGAAAATCAATGGTTTTCGGATTAGAAAAAGGCACTAAGTTCTTTTTTATAAGTAACCAGCATACTTTCCATGCCACGGGACAGCAGTGTATACAATATTCGCTTGTCTTGTGTTGTATAGAATTGTTCGTTTGAAACGTCATAAAGAATGACATGATCAAATTCTCTTCCTTTAGCGATGTCAATCGAATAAACAGGAAAGGGGAGTTGATTTGTCTGTCCTTTGAGATATTCTTCCAAAAAAGCAGCCTCCTTATGGCTCTTTGTCAGTATCGTATATTGCCTTCCCTTTTTTATGAAAGGTGTGATAGTTGCCAGCCATTCCAACTCGTTTTCAAAACGAATAAATCGGGGAGGCTCTCCGGCCGGGCGAACAGGCATGATCGACATAGTTGTATGGTTGGCAAGCTTTGCAAACAATTTAGTAATTTCACCACTGGAACGGTAGCTAGTTCGTAAGTCATAGCGTGTGACTGATCGATTGTTAGCCTCAAAGATTTCTTGAATCTCTCTAAAATCAATCGCAGAATTAAAAATTGCTTGATTTTCATCCCCAACCATGGTGAAAGCTGCTCGGGGAAATAGTGTCAATAACAGCGTACACTGAGCGGGTGTATAATCTTGGATTTCATCGATCAGCAAAAAAGCCAGCGAGGCTACAGGAAGTTTCTCGATAAATAGGTGTCGGTTGAATAAACGAATTACTGCTTCATCTAACGTGATAGTAGAATGTTTCAGATAAGGCTGTTGGGTGAACGCCGTATAATAGTGTTCTAAAAATTGATCCTCATCGATCCAGCTATTCTGTTTCAATTGTTCATCAACGACTTGATACCTCGTTCGCAATAATTGTTCAGTATACTTTTTAATACTGGAGGGAGAGTCGTCTTCGATCAAATGACCAAAGTATCGTTGCTGCTGCTGTTCAGAAAGTGCTAATACTTGATCTTGCAAGTGGTTCTTTTTGGCATTTCTGATCAATTGTGACTCCCACTCACTTATTAATCGTTTCTTGGTTGCTTGCAATCGCTCGATCATAGGGAGTTGTGGTGTAGATTGATAGATTGACTGAATCTTTTCTTTGGCTATAACGACTTTACCCTTTCGAAGGATTGAGTGAAACGAAGGTTCGATCAGGGCTGTCTTGCTGGCTGATTCTTGCAGAAAGGCCACAAACTCATTGCTGCGGAGCGTTTCTGTTTGAAAAGAAGTAGGTTCTTGTAAACGGAAAAAATAGGCTTCCTCATTTTCTAAAGGAACTGTATTTGCTTCTTGCAGCAAATACGAGCAAAATTGACGAATCGTCTGATTTAAAGGATTCTTTTCACCTAATGAAGGCAAGACATCTGAGATATAGTGGATAAAATCTTGATTGGGTGAAAGGATCAGTACATTGTCAGATGTGATCTGACTACGGTATTGATACAATAAATAAGCGACCCGTTGCATAATAACTGAGGTTTTTCCACTACCGGCTACTCCATTGACCAATAAGGTTTGACTTGATTGGTCACGAATGACTGCATTCTGCTCTCTTTGGATGGATGCTGTGATGTCGCGCATTTTTTTGCCGTCGTTCTTTTCTAGTGCGGTCAATAAGACATCATCTTGGATCGCGACAGAAGTATCGAAAAAGCGGATCAGTTTATCATGAGCGACAATTAATTGCCGTCTATTTTTAATAGATACAGCAATTTCATGTTCATTGACTTGGTAAGAAGAATCCCCTAACGTATTGTTATAAAAAAGCTCAGCGATTGGAGAGCGCCAATCATAGACTAAGTTATGACTATCTTCATCTGCAAAGCCGTTGATGCCAATATAAAAGGATTCAGCGGATTCACCATCAAGAAAGTCAACGACTATTTTCCCGAAATAGGGTGACTGGAGCAAACGTTCTACGGCTGCCAGTTCTTTTTCGGCTGTTTGCAAACTCAGATTCATTTGGTCAATTTCACGATTTTTGCTCTCAATGGCAGCATAAGTTTCCAGACTGTCTGACAAGTTATCAAAATTGAGTCGAATATCCGTGCCAATTGTTTGGAGGTCTTGCAAATGGCTTGCGTAGCCTTTATCCAGAAAAGAGCGTAGGGCTTTTTTTCGAGTGACCAATTTTTGATAAACAAAAGATAAATGACGTTTCTCTAATATGCGTTGCTTTTCCATCTGTTTTCACATCCATTTCCCAGAGTATGTTTCATTATACGAGGTGGCGGCAAAAATACTAGTCTGTTTTTTACTCGTTTTTTCCTGTATAATAACTATAGGGAAAAGAATTGCTGATAGAATTATTAATCAGCAATTCTTTTTTGTTTTTAAAAATAATAAAGGCTAACTCCATACTTAGCTAACGGGAGACTGTAGTTTTCAGCAAAGTAAATTGACTTTTGGTCTATTCGCCTACTGTTCTTTGATTCATGTTCAAAAAAACAAACTCTTTCTGCTTGTATTTCTATGTGTAACAACTATACTGATAACAAGCAGAAAATGCAATTTAATGAGTAGCGGAGGAATGTCAGTATGTCATTACTATTATCGCCAGTTGAACTGGCGGGGTTATCGTTAGAGAATCGTGTTGTCCTTTCACCAATGTGCATGTATGAAGTGAAAAAAGAGGATGGGATTGCCACGCCATTTCACTTTGTTCACTATGGTGCTCGTGCATTAAGTAAAGTTGGCTTGCTGATCATTGAGTCAACTGCTGTGGAAGCAGATGGACGAATCACCAAGAATGATCTTGGTTTATGGAATGAAGCGCAACAAGTTGAGTTATCAAAACTCGTTGCATTGCTTCATGGTTTCGGTAGCAAAGTGGGGCTTCAGTTGAACCATGCTGGGCGCAAAGCAGCGGATGCAGGTTACCCAATAGCACCTAGCGCCGTTCGCTTTAACGAAAGCTATGCTGTTCCTCACGAAATGACGCTTGCTGAAATCAATCGTGTCCAAGAATCCTTTGTGGCAGCAGCCAAACGTGCGCAAGCTGCTGGCGTAGACATGATTGAATTGCACGGAGCTCACGGATATTTGATTGATCAATTTCTCTCACCAATCGTGAATCAGCGGACAGATGAATATGGCGGATCATTAGCAAGCCGCTATCGTTTCGTCAAAGAAATTGTTCAAGCGGTTCGAGCTGTCTTTGATGGGTCACTTTGGATGCGGTTGTCGTTAACCGATTATGAAACAGAGGATAAACAAAATTCAATCACAGAATGGCAACAAATTGGACAGTGGCTTGAAGCAGATGGGATTGATTGTTTAGATATCTCTACGGGCGGTTTGTTAGATAGAAAGCCAACGATCCCGGTTTATGAAGGGTATCAAACACCTTTTGCAACAGCTATGAAAGCAGCTGTTAAGATCCCAGTGGCTACCGTTGGGATGCTGGATAACCCTAATTTATGTGAACACATTCTGCAAACCAAGCAAGCGGATTTAATTTTACAAGGACGAGCGTTGATTAGAAATATTCACTGGTTGGCAGATGCCGCTACCCAGCTCCACGATCGCTCATTTCAACCTTATAATGATTCCTATGGGCGAGGAATCAAAAGATAACCGAAAACACAGTATGTTTACACGTACTGTGTTTTTATTTTTTTAGCTAGTATGCTTTACATACTAGATGCTTTTTGATATACTCAAATCAACTAATAGGTAAAACATACTAGTAGGAGATGATTCGTGGAGGTGAATGTCGTGAGAGAAACGCAACTGTTAAAGGGCGTCTTAGATGGATGTGTCTTGCAGATTATTTCAAAAAAAGAAATTTATGGGTACGAGCTTGTACAAGAATTGAGAGGATATGGTTTTGAAACGATCGTTGGCGGTACGATTTACCCCTTACTTCAGAAACTGGAGAAACAACGTTTGATCAAAGCTGAACTGAAAAAATCACCAGATGGACCAGACAGGAAATATTTTTCATTGACAGAAGCTGGAGAAGAGTACCTAAACAGCTTTAAACAACAGTGGGAAAACCTAGTGAGTAAAGTAGAACGAATTATTGAGGAGTGAGAACATGAATAAGAAAAAACAACTAGCTTATTACCGAGACAAAACAAATGAGATTTCAAAACAACTGTCAGCAAGCAATCAGAAATATTTTGAAGATTTGAGGGAGTACTTATTTTTTTCTAGCCTGTTTCAAGATGAATATGCTGTGGTTGCTCAAGTCTATGAGATAGCCAATGATTTACTTGAAGCCCAAAATCATGGTGAAACAGCAGAAGAATATTTTGGGAAAAATCCTAAAGAAATGGCAGATGAGCTGTTGCGTAACACACCTAAAAGCCGTTTGATCGATCAGTTGAATTTGATTTATATTATGGTTGGCGTCTCATGGCTGGTCAAACTGTTTAATGACTTTTCTTCTGATAGTGTCTTGCAGTTAAATCTTTATTCTTATGTGACAACTGCTGTTTTTTCAGTCGTTTTGGTCATCCTTTTTTTCTTTGGGGTGCAAAAAACGATTTATTTAAAGCAAGGTTTTTTCAGAGTAAGTTAAAGAAATTTTTGGTTTTGTGGGTGATAGCGATGGTCTGGATTGGTGGTTTGGTTTTACTGAATCTATATACCCCTAACCTTTTTGTGGTGACGTTATCTTATCCAATGGATATGGTGCTAATGTTGGTGCTATTAGTCGCTGCCTGCGCCTTGATTTTCTTGCGCAAGGAAAAAGACTTTTATCCCGTCGCCTTTATGCTAACGATTTTCGTTATACTTGGAATCCTTCAACGATGGGCCTCCAAAGAGAATTTGACAAATGATAATCGGTTTAAAGGGCTGTTGATTGCATTGCTTGTGGCAGCTTTTGCTGTTTATATCCTTTGGACCAGACGTTCTGCAAAAGATAAGTAAGCCGTGATCGAGAATACGAACAGAAAAATCGTAGATCTTACAATCCTGGATTGGTGAAAACGTCATAACCCATCTTTTGTGCCATTCATGCTACACTAGTTGTAGCTGAATGGAGGGAACGTATGGCGATTACAACAGATCTTTTTTTTCATGGCAATACGAAGAAAGCTGCATTTTTTGAAGGATGGTATTTCAAACATCAAATTGGGGATGAGGTGTATGCATTTATTCCAGGGCTATCGATTGAATCGGATGGAAGAAAACAGCCATTTATTCAAGTGATCAGCCATGAAGGATCCCATTATTTCCCCTTTAGTGAAGCGGAATTTTCAGCTGCTGAAGACCAGTTATTAATTAAGATCGGGGAGAATTACTTTAGTGAACAAGGAATTTCGCTATCATTAGAGAGTACTGAATTATCAGTTAAAGGCACATTGACCTACGGTGCCTTTCATCCAATATCTCGGAGTCGCTATGCCCCAAGTATTATGGGGCCTTTTTCCTACCTTTCATTTATGGAATGCTACCATGGTATTTTAAGTATGGCTCATAGCCTCTCGGGAACTTTGCTATGGAATGAGCAGTCACTTGATTTCTCTGAAGGAATCGGGTATCTCGAAAAAGACTGGGGAACCTCGTTTCCTGCTGCCTATCTATGGGTACAATGCAATCGATTTGAGGCACCTGATGTCCGTTTCTTTTTCTCAGCAGCAGACATTCCTTTTTTAGGAACGGCTTTTTTAGGGATTATTTCAGTCTTACAAATAGGGGATAAAGAATATCGCTTGGCAACGTATTATGGTGCCCGCTTAGATTCTGTGACTCGCAAACAAGGTCGATTAGTGATTATTGTTAGGCAAAAAGGGCTTGAACTAACGATTGAAGTTGCAGAAAAAGAGGGCCATTCCTTGATGGCACCAACGGATGGTGTGATGAATCGAATTATTCGGGAAAGTGCCAGTACGGAGATTTTGCTGACGTTGATAGAAAATGGTCAGACGATTTTCCGACAAACGGGTTTCTCTGCCGGTTTTGAAGAATCCGGCATCGTTCGTGGATATACCTATTAAGAATAAAGAGTAAATCCGCTGACTTCACGTCAGCGGATTTTGCTATAATGGAATTATCCTAATTTTGGAGGCGGGTAAATGAAAATAAAAAAAGAGTCGTTGTTTGAGTTGAAGAGTGTGGCACAGCCAGTAGCGGCTGGGAACCGTATCTTTTATCTTGAGAATACGGTTAACGAAGAAAAGAACTGCTATCAATCAGAAATTTTCAGTGTTGATCGAGAGACAAAAGAAAGGCAGGTATGGGGCAACCAATTAAAAAATAGTACCGAGCTAAAAGTTTCTCCCGATGAAAAATGGCTGAGCTTTCTGTCGACAGAGAAAGAAACAGAAAAAAATCAACTAATGATTATGCCGTTAAACGGTGGACGAGCTTCTGTCTTAGTAGCAGAGCAGGGAATCAGCAATTATTTTTGGACAGACGATGCTACAGCGGTCTATTATCAAGTCTCAGCAGATAAATCAAAAGAACGAGTGGATGACTCTGAGAAAAAATACGATACGTCAAAAGAAAAAGCTGCTGAAAACGATTTTCCTAAAATAAAAATGACGACCAAATTAGGCTATCAAGCAGATGGTGCGGGCTTTTTATCTGAGAAAATCACGCGCGTAAAGAAAGTCTTATTAACGACGAAAGAATCAGCAACTATTTTTGAAACAGATCTGGAAATCCATCTTGAAGCAATCATGGAAAAAGAGCAAGGTCTACTCTATACCGCAGAGACGAAACCCGAACGAGAATGGCATTATGGAAGTATGCTGTATGCGTATGATCTGACAACGAATCAGCATCACTCATTTGAATCTGATCTGCCTGAAGGGACTTATTCTTTTGCTGCTTTATCTGGCAACCAATTGCTGCTTTTGGGGAATGACCTAACCTATGGATTTGTTACCCAGGAAGATCTTTATCTCATGGACCTTGAAACAAAGGAAGTAGTCAACCTCTCAAATGAACAAGACCTTGCCATCGGCAATACGATCATCGGTGATTTTCAACAAAAAAATCGTGGTGTTTCAGTAACCTGGATCAACAAACAACAGTTTATTGTACCAGTGACTACTCATGGAAAATTGCAATTGTACCGTGTCGATACGAAAGGACAATGGACATTACTATTTGACCAATTAATGGATATCACTGATGCAGCAAAGATTGATGAAACCCACTTAGCAATCACTTATTCGACACTAACGATCCCAAGTCGACTAGCGGTGCTTGACTTAACTAGTGGCGAGCTAGAACTAGTAGCTGATCCGAATGAAGCTCTGATGAATGACCTGTCGATCAGTGAACCGCAGCGTTTTTGGTATGAGGGAGCAGATGGTTGGCAAATCCAAGGATGGTATCTACCACCGATCGAGACTAGTCAAGAGCACCCTGCGATTTTATATATTCACGGTGGACCGCAAGTTTGCTACGGGGAGACTTTCTTTCACGAAATGCAAGTTCATGCAGCCAATGGTTACGGAGTGATATTGCTGAATCCTCGCGGTGGGCAAGGCTATGGTCAGGAGTTTGTTCGCTCGATCCTAGGAGATTATGGCAATAAAGATTACCAAGACTTGCTCTTAGGTGTGGATGACGTGCTTAATCATCATCCAGAGATCGATCCCCAAAAAATTCATGTCGTTGGCGGTAGTTATGGGGGCTTTATGACCAATTGGATCGTAGGGCACACGGATCGTTTCTGCTCTGCCGTCACACAGCGGTCGATCTCCAATTGGATCAGTTTCTATGGAACCAGCGACATTGGACCATTTTTCGTAAAATATCAGTTGCTGCATGACCTAGATGAGTCTAAGACACTCTGGGAAATGTCACCATTAGCGTATGCAGATCATGTCAGCACACCAACGCTTGTTTTACATGGCGAAAATGATCTGCGTTGTCCGCAAGAACAAGGGCAACAATTTTATACGGCATTAAAACGGAATGACATTGACACGAAATTGATCCTCTTTCCGCATTCTAGTCATGGCCTTTCTCGCAGCGGGTTGCCCAATCTACGTCTTGAACGCTTATCGGCTATCACGGAATGGATGAAGACACACGAATAATAAAAAACAAGATACCAGTAAAGTATTGGATAATTACTAGAACAATTTTTAAGAAGTTGTTCTAAAATACCAGCTTGCGGGTATCTTATTTTTTTGTTAAATCAAAGTTTTTAAAGAGAGAAACAGCTATTTTTATTTCTGGTATTTTATTAAATAGAATTTTTTTCAGAAACGATCAACGACTCATATGAAACATCTTTCATTTATAAAATAACAAAAATATAAAAAACTTCTTGAATCTTCTACTCTTCTATGATAAGGTTTAAAACGTAATCGTTACGTTTTGTTTTTGAAGAGATTTTTGGAAGGAGTTTGAGGATGCAAAATAATATTATATTGGAATGTGTAGAAACCGGAGAACGACTCTATCTGACTAGCAAAAATCAGCGCAACACACCCTATCGATTGGAATTAAAAAAATATTCACCAAAACTACGGCGAAAAGCAATTTTTCGTGAAATAAAGAAGTGAGTAAAGAATACAGATGAATCTTAAAGAGAGAAGTAGGACGATAAAGGAGGAAAAATGATTGGAAAAAACAGATCTGGCAAGTGCTTATCGCCGCTTGAAAAATCCAAATATCAAGACTCGCAAGCGTGCGCTAAAAATTATCCATGAATACAAGCGGAACAAGAAAAAAATTAGCTAACGAAACTATTTTTCCAAGAAAGGATTAAAAAATGGCAGTACCAGCTAGAAAAACTTCAAAGGCAAAGAAAAACCGGCGGCGGAGAAATCAACAATTGAAGAAGCCAGCCATCCATTTTGACAGTACCAGTGGGAATTATACACGAAGTCACCATGTGTCATTAAAGGAATATCTTTTGAAGAAACCGATCATAACGAAAGCAAATGACTGAAAGGAAGTAGAGAATAATGATGATCCAATATCCATCATTGGTTGAAGAGGCTTATTGCTACAAAAAGAAAGTTGATCCGACAGTCACTAAAGCAGAAATTTTTCAGCTGTTATATCACAAAGGATTGATTGGGCCAAAGGGTGAACCAACCAAAGAAGCATTAGATTCAGGTTACGTAAAGGATTATACAGAGTCCATGGACCTGACATACACTGACTTCTTGATTCTTTATCCAGTATTTGCCAGGTTTTCGGCTGACCATTTCAAAAAGATCGACCATTTCTGGGAAATGGATCGAACACTGCAAGAAAGGATTTTAGGTGAAGTAGAAATGAATCAGTTTACAGAGGATGAATTGATTGATTTATCGGCTTATTTTGAAGACCGTAGATTATCAGAACCAACTATCGAATAGAAAGATCAATTGAAAAAAGCTTTTTTCAATAGAAGATATGCAAATACTTTAACAAAAAAACGGTGTTGTTTTCCATCCGAAAAATAGCCCTTCCTACTTTCGTTTTTCTTTTGGAGATATTAAAACTGGGAAAAACAAAGCAAATCAATTTGGTTTTTAAATAGAAGTTGCTACAATAAGATTCAGGAGGGGAAGTACAATGAAAAAAATTGAAGATGTGAAAGAAACTGAGGTGCTTGCCAAAGCCTATATCGCTGTAAAAGGGTATCAAGACCAAATCAATGTTTCAGGGGATGAAGTAAGTTTTTCCGGAGAAGTCGACAGTGGTAAGCATGATGGGGTACCAAGCAAATTACCCGATACAGAAGATGAAATCAAACAAGCAATCGATCAAATGATTGAAACCATTAAAAAAGAAACGATTTAAGTAGCCACAGCTGACAATGATGCAAAAACAGGAAGCATCCATTGAAACGCATAATGAGCACAACCAATCATTTATGATTTTAATTGTATTCAATAAAAAGGCATTGGCAAAATCAGGTGATTTTTGCCAATGCCTTTTTATTCAATTATTGAAATCAGCAAAGGACATAACTAGACGACTAGCTGTTTTAAAGAAAAAACAGTAAAAAAAGAAAGAGGTGATACGAATGAGGCTGCTAGATTCTTTTATTCGTTTATTAAAACCCTTTGATTACCTCCTCTTTGCTGCATTGATTGTAGGATCTTTTCTGCCAGTCTTTTTCTCTGCCCAAGCTACGGAACATACAGGTGATCGTTACGCCATTGTTCGAATCAACGGGCAGGAGGTTGATCGATTCAACCTCGAAAAAATAGAATCATTGACAAAAACGTATGTTCCGTCTAGAAAACAATATAATATTATCGAAATAAATAACGGGAACATTCGCGTGAAAGAAGACAATAGTCCAGATCAGATTGCTGTTAAAACGGGCTGGATCTCTCAAAATGGACAAACCAGTATCTGTTTGCCTCATAAATTAGTGATCGAGATCTATCAAGCAGGAAGCGATGACTATTATATTTACTGATTGAGACCGTCTGGATTGAATAGTATTTATCGTAGAAGCAGTTGAAAAGTGCTCTTGCCAGTCATTCTAAACAAGAGTTAGTTCTGCCTTTTTGAATGATCAACAACTCGTCTTTGTTCTTCTAAAAAATAGTTGAATGTTTCGTCATTGTTTCCGGTAATATCGATGGTGCCTCTATTGATTTTAACGAGTGCACCATTTGCACCGCCGGATCCGGTATCGACCATGGGGTGCCACCCTTTATGAGGATCTTTTCCTCTTTCACGTAATTCAAAGTTCTTTTTTCTTAAAATCAGTTTTTTTTGCTCTTTTTTCTTTTGGTGATTTTCAATGGAGTTCTTGATGATTTTCATGAGAATACGCCCTTTCACGGTGTGTTGTCGGCCTTTTGATCCTATATAGCTTTATTGTAATGTTTTTTTGCTTTAAATACAATAAAACACCTTCTCAACTGAATTGAGAAGGTGTTTTGCCTTTTACGATGCATCAATAGATTTTTTTTGTAAAATATTTCAAAATCAGTGGGGAGATCAGTGTGCTCAATAAAACCACAATTACTAAGGGTGAATAAAGAGCAGGTGTGATCAAGTTATTTTGTTGTCCGATTTGTAAAATGATCAGAGCCATTTCGCCGCGAGATATCATCCCTGCACCAACCATCCAAGCACTATTGTTGGAGAACTGAGCGATTTTTCCGCCAGCAAAACCTCCGACAAGTTTAGTCAAAATAGCTACTACCGTAAAGGCTAAGATAAAGAGTAATTGCTCATTCAACAAAGAAAAGTCTACTTCTAAGCCGACACTAACAAAGAATACTGGAATAAACACGGCATATCCCAATGCTTCTACACTGTGTTCCACTTCTTCTTTGACTTTTGTTTGGCTAACAGCGATCCCGGCAAAGAAAGCACCAATCACAGAGCTCAAACCGACTAAGTCAGCAAGATAAGCCATACCTAAACAGATGATCAGAGACATGATGATGACTGAGGCATTGGCAAAGAGCTTTTCTGCTAAAGAAAGTAAGAACGGCGCAATCCATTTAACAAGTAAGAAGATCAAAACAAAATAAATAAGTTCTACAAATAGTGTGACAGGCAAAGGGGTGCTTTGCGTACCAGAACCTCCCAAAAAGGAAAGGCTGAGGCTCAATACCAAAACGACCAAAATATCGTCGACAACTGAGGCGCCTAGAATCGTCGAACCCTCTTTGGTATTAACAACATTTAGTTCTTTGAGTACCTCGACAGAGATACTGACAGAAGTTGCTGCTAGAACAATACCAAAAAAGAAGGCTTCCGTTCCGCTGCTTTGAAATCCGATACCTGTGAGATAGCCGAATAACATCGGGAAGAGGATCCCCAAGATCGCTACAAACATTCCAGGGCGAAAATAGCGTTTCAGTAAAGAAATATCACTTTCTAAACCAGCTAAAAACATTAGCAAAATAACACCGATCTCAGAAAAATCGTGTACTAAAATGTCTGGATGTACCCAATTAAGTCCTGCACCTCCTAATAAAACACCAGCCAACAATTGCCCAATTACAGCAGGGACGCCAATCCGTCTTGCTATATGAGAGAAAAGAGTTGTTGTGAGGAGGATTAGGCATAAGATACCCACAAATTCCATTAAATTCATCCTTCTTTCTTTCAAATAATCATTTTTAGTATAGCATGTAACCAGCAATCTTGGTGTAAGTAAGCATTATTTGCTGATTTTCAAGTTGAAAGAGAAGAAAAATTGATCAAAGGCAGCAGAGGGTTCTTTTTATAACACTCTGCTGCCTGTCAAAAATGATTTTGTTTTAGTTTTTTTGTCAGTGGTCATTTAACCAGGTATTTAAACGGGAAAAAACCATTTGGACTTGGTCATCATCTGTTTCTTTCAGGAAGTCATGCGGCAGGTCATAAACAGCTATAAATTTACTATCTGGAATTTTCTTTAATGCCTTACTATAGCGAAATGGGACTTCTTCATCGGTACTGCTGGCTGTACTAAAAACAGGAGGAAAGAGTTGTAGCTCTTCCGCTGGGAGCGCATAATCCGTCAACTGATTGGAGGAAATGCCATATACCTCAGTCAATTTTTGTTGCTGAAGTGCATAAATATAAAAGAGATAACGCTGAAACTGGGGATCATCCCATACTTTCTCTGTTAACTCGATTTTTGGCAGAAGGGACTCAGACAATGGTGGTTGAGTCGTCTGACGAGAAGTTTCAATGAAAGCTAAGTCTGTATAGCCATAAAAGTTAATTAGGCTTTCGGGCATTGGCAGTTTTTCAGCAAAAATTTTTTTCGTCAATGCCATCATCAAATACCCTCCCGCTGAACGACCGCAGATTCGATAAGGGTGCTCCTTGATTACTTTCGCTTTTAATTCCAAGAAATTCTCCCAGGTAGCGGCAATAATTTCAGAAAGTGAACTGTTTGGTGCCAACAAATAGTCCATAGATAGGATCGTATAGTTGTGTTCATGAAACAATTCGATCAATGGTTTGGGAATATCCTGCCGACTGCCGTAAACGAATCCACCGCCATGCAAGTAAATCAGATAGCTCTCTTGCTCAATGGAATCAGCAGGATAAAGACTAACTGAGGCACCGGTAGATAATAAAAAGTCTGTTTTCATTTATAAACGACTCCTTTTCTTCAATTCTAATAAATACGTACCGATTTCATAATTGACCAATTGGATAGGATTTGTCAAATCAATCTCCAGCAACTGCTCGATTTTGTTGAGACGATAGCGAATCGTTTTCGAATGCAGAAAAAGAGCCTCGGCAGTTTTCTTGTAATTGCGGTTGCTGATAAAAAAAGTATAGAAAGTAGTGAATAATTCCTCGTCTTCTTCTGACATTTGGTACAACTTTGGGGGAATGCTTTGCTGCAGTCGTTCCAGCTGATTTTCTTTGATAAAGGAGCTAAAGATTCCTAAATCACTGTAAGTTAAGATCGGTCCTAGATAGAACTGGCGGTTGAAGCGAATGGCATCGAGACATTGGGGCAAGATTTCCTTGATATGTTCTTTAGTGAAGACTTCGCTGACTGCTAAGCAAGCAGATTCTTCTGATAAGAGAGAGACTTCAAATTGTTTTTCCAAGTTCTTTTTACTGATTTCTTGGGCTAGCTGCTGAAAATTATACAGGACGACTAAATAATTATGATGCTCAAAAAACACATGGGCAGTTTTCAATGCCCGTAATTTGTGCAGGACAGCTATTTTTCTTTGCTTATCTTTAAAGGTATTGGAGGCAAAAGCAATTCCTTGGTAGTAATCATAACGATCTAATTGTGCCTCTTGCAGCAATGCAGCTAATTCTTCGGAATTATTCGGTGTACTTTGCAAAATGGCTTCGGCCAGATTGTTCATCCGATTATAGCGCTCTTTTTTTAGAAGATATTCCATTTGCAGCCGTTCGTAAATAACGTCTACGACATTCTCGATAATCATGACCTTTGCTTCGGGGATCTGAGAATCTTTTTGATAAACGATCAATGTACATAAGTCATTGAATGGGTTGATGATATCCACTTTGATTGCAGTGACATACTGATTGTTCTCATGAGAAAAAAGCTCTAGATATTCATAATGATTTTTTGTGAATTCGATGGTTTTCATTGGTTCACTCTTTGTGACTACATAATTCTTAAAGGATTGACCGATCGCAACTTGAACATCCAAATGGGGGATCCGTAATGAACAAGGTTTTTCGATCAACTGATAAAACTCTTGCATGATCTGCTCAAAGGACGAATGGTTGCGTTCAACCTTCATGAAACGCTGACGGACCTCATAGTAGGTTCGCAAGAGATGTGTTTGGTGATTCAAAAGCGGTTCATAAACCGCCAACATGATTGCTTCGTAACTAACATCTTGCTGTACTTTGATCAATGGGATCTGATAATCAAAACTAAGACCAATGATCCATTCAGGAATCATTGGAATCAGGCGATCGACTTTGACGACTAACCCACTGACCCCAATCTGCTGCATCTTTTCAAAAAAAACACGCAACTGATCCATAGAAAGATCCGTGAAGGCATAGAATGAAGTCAAGATCAACTGATCTTTCTTACTCCATTTTTCAATATCGATGGCTTCAAGCACCATGACAGAGGCCACTGGATTTGTTAAACCAATCGTGCCAGTCAGTGTCTTGCTATTTTTGAAAAGCGGCAGCTCAATCAATTCTTTTAATTGCATAAGATTCTCCTTTTTCCCCTTTCGGATAAAAAGTATAGCATTTTTTTAGACTTTTATCCAATGAAAACGCAAACAAGTCGCGTTAGAATAAAAATATAAGAAAAGGAGGAGAACAAATGTTAAACACAGTGATCTTAAAGAACAACTATCAAGATTCGATCAATCTCATGTTGTTGACGAATACGATCAATGATCTTGATGGCGTGACAATGAGTCAGATCATGATGGGGACAGATGCAAACAAAGATATTTTAAATAACACTGGCTTGCTGACGCCTGAAGCAGAAGCTGCTTCCCCGAATGACATGATGATCGTTGTCGACAGTGAAGACGAGCAAATCATGGAGGAAGTTTTACCGGCGATCGATACCTTTCTAGCTGATCTTTCCGCTAAAGGTGACGACAAAGAGAAACCTGCTGCAGCTTCTTGGCAAGAAGCACTGACTGCTTTGCCGGATGCCAATGTGGCGTTGTTCAGTATTCCGGGAGAATATGGCGCAGCCGAGATGGAAAAGGCTTTGAAGAATGGTCTGCATGTTTTTTCTTTTACGGACAATGTAGCTATTGAAGATGAAGTTCGCTTAAAGAAATTAGCACATGAAAAAGGACTATTAATGATGGGACCAGATTGCGGAACAGGGATCATCTCTAGTATCCCGATTGCCTTCACCAATGTGGTTTCACCTGGAAATATTGGTGTAGTTGGTGCATCAGGGACAGGGATCCAAGAAGTCACAACGATCATCGATCGTCTAGGTGGCGGGGTAGTACATGCAATCGGAACTGGTGGACGTGATCTCAGTGATAAGGTGGGAGCCATCACTGTGAAAGATGCGATCGTCGCTCTGGAAAATCATGAACCAACCGATGTGATTTGTGTCATCTCGAAGCCACCTGCAAAAGAAGTGCGGGATGAAGTCGTTCAATTGCTGCAAAGCATCAGCAAGCCAGTCGTTGCTATTTTCTTAGGAGAAAAACCTGAAGCCCATGAAGGAAAAGTTTACTTGGCACACACATTGGAAGAAACTGCACAAATCGCTGTTGATTTAGCAAATGAAGAAGCTGTCAAACGGAATTATTTTACAAAATTGGACAAACCAAACGTATCCACTTTAGACAAAGACAAAGTTGTTAAAGGCCTTTATTCTGGCGGCACACTAGCTGCTGAAGCGGGCATGTTGATTTCGGAAGCGTTGAACTTAGAAGGTTTAGTCAAGCAAGAAGGATATATTTTGCATTCTCACGGCTACGATGTGATCGATTTAGGCGATGATATTTATACGCAAGGAAAACCTCATCCAATGATCGATCCAGAGGTACGGATTCAAAAAATCGAAGAGTATGCAGAGGATGAACAAACAGGAATTATTTTGTTCGATGTGGTTTTAGGTTACGGTGCACATGAAGATATGGTCGGAGCATTGCTACCTGCCATCGAAGCAGCACAAACAAAAGCTAAAACAGCTGGAGGTGATCTTTACTTCGTGGCTACAGTCTGCGGAACCACGAAAGATCCGCAAAATTATCAAGATGCAGTCGATCGCTTGAAAGCAGCGGGGGTTTATGTAGCAGAAAGCAACGCGAAAGCTGTTCAATTAGCACTCTTGTTAAAAGGTGTCGAAATGTCAGAAGCAGATAAAGCGGTGGAAGACTACACGGGGACAACGATTGATGTACCAACGGTTAGTGAGCAAGTGATGGAATTATTGACAACAAAACCGCGAATCATCAATGTCGGCTTACAAAGTTTTAATGAATCAATCTTGCAATATGGTGGACAAACGGAGCAATTTAACTGGCGTCCTAGAGCGAGCGGCAATAAAAAAATGATTCGCATTCTGGATGCACTGGAAGATTTTGAGGATCAAATTACAGCGGACAACCAAGAAGTGACAGACAAAATCAAGAATGCGCAACCTTTCTTGATCGATGTGGTACCTGCTAAAACAGTCATTGCTGAACTAAATGAGCAGCAAAAAACGTTATTACATGCTGGACCTCCAATTGAGTGGTCAGAAATGACTGGACCGATGCAAGGTTCTTGTATTGGCGCGGCGTTATTTGAACGGTGGGCAACGAATGAAGAAGAAGCACGCCGATTGTTGGAAAGCGGAGAAGTTCGTTTCATGCCTTGTCATCATGTACAAGCTGTTGGCCCGATGGGAGGGATCACTTCTGCAAACATGCCTGTCTTTGTGGTTGAAAATCGTCTGACAGGAAATCGTGCTTACTGTATTTTGAACGAGGGTATCGGTAAAGTGTTACGTTTTGGTGCTTATTCCCAAGAAGTCATTGATCGCTTGGATTGGATCAAAGATGTTTTAGGACCGACGATCGCTAAAGCATTGCAGTTGACAGAAGAAGGCATCAATTTGAATGTCTTGATCGCGCGTTCGATCACGATGGGGGATGAATTCCACCAACGAAACATTGCGGCCTCATTGAACTTCTTGAAAGAAATTTCGCCACTAATCATTCAAACAGATATTCCGGAAGATCAAAAGTACGAAGTTATCAAGTTCTTAGCAGATACTGATCAATTCTTCTTGAATATCATGATGGCTACCGGTAAGGCCATCGTTGACGGTGCTCGTTCAGAAACAAAAGGGACAGTGGTGACAACGATGACCCGTAACGGTGTCAATTTTGGGATTCGTATCGCAGAAACAGAGGACGAATGGCACATTGCCCCGGTCAATACGCCAAAAGGTCTGTACTTTACCGGCTTTACTGAAGCAGACGGTAATCCTGATATCGGAGACAGCGCCATTACGGAAACCGTCGGTGTTGGGGCAATGGCCATGGTTGCTGCACCAGGCGTGACGCGTTTTGTCGGTGCCGGCGGTTTTGAAGATGCCTTGGAAACATCGAATGAAATGGCAAAAATTTGTCTGGGACACAATTCGACATTTTCGATCCCAACATGGGACTTCCAAGGAACATGTTTAGGAATTGACATTCGAAAAGTAGTCGAAACAGGGATCACACCAGTGATCAATACTGGAATCGCCCACAAAGAAGCTGGAGTAGGACAAGTTGGTGCGGGAACGGTTAGAGCACCTCTAGGCTGTTTTGAAAATGCTCTAACAGCTTATGCGAAGAAACTAGGGATCGACGTTGACTGAAAAAATCATTGCGAGTGATTACCTGTCTCCGATCCAGCAATTTGGAGAAATGGGGAAAATCCATAGTGTATTTGATCGTTCATTTAATATTCAAGTCAATGAACAGTTGATCAACATCAATAATTACCGCAGCTATCTGGCAGGATTTGGGATGTATTTACCTGAAGAACAGTTTCGGGCAATCATGCCTTATGTGGAGCCGGGAAATTTAGTCAAGATACGTAGTCATAGTTTGACATTTTATAGTACCAAAGGAACGATTGTTTTGCCTTTGACAGATGTTGCTTTTGTTTCGCTGCAAGTGAAGGACCTTACCTTCACTGCAGCGGAGCGAAACAGCTTAAAAGAAATACTGACCCAGCAAAATTTAGTAGAAAAAATTGGACTTCCTTTAGAAAAACGAGCCTTAGAAATTTTTGAAGTGTTGCGGCATCCCGAGCCAGATTGGCAGCAAGTGACTGCTTATCTAATTGGCCGAGGGAAGGGATTGACACCTAGCGGAGATGATCTATTGGTTGCTTACCAAGCAATGTTTTATGCCTTTGACCAACCAGCGGAGAAGTTAGCAACTGCTCTAGCGGTTCCTTTGTCTACTACTGATGTCAGTAAAGCCTATATTTCCGCCTCTATCAAAGGTTATGTCAATTCATTGATCTATCGATTATTGACTGATTTGAAAAGCCAAGATCAGCAGCTGATCGAAAAAGATGTAAAGGATGTCATGAAAATCGGCCATTCATCGGGCATTGATTTGTGTTTTGGCATGCTGCTAGCATTGGAATCAATCACTTTAGAATAGAAAAGAGGAGAAATCATGGAATCTATCAACCAGCGACCAGCTGAAAAAGTAAGTAACAATTATTGGAAAAAAGTTGTTGCCATTTTCTTTGTGGGTTGGATCTTAATGTATGCCACAAGGACGATCTTTAATCCAATCATGGGTGTGATCGGAGAACAATTCAATTTAAGCAATACGCAACTAGGTCTAGCAAATAGTATCTTCTTCTTGACCTATGCCATCGCCCAAATTCCTTTTGGGATCGTTGGGGACAAAATCGGTCGAAAGCTAGTCATTGCCATTGGTTTTGTACTGCTGGCCGTGACCACGTATTTCAGTGGATTAGCTACGAGTTTTGTCTTGTTCTTAGTCATTCGCGCAGTTGCCGGTATCGGTCAAGGTGCGTATTATGGGCCTCAATACGCGTTATCAACAGAAGCGATTCCAGATAACAAACGAACCGTTGGGAATGCGATTATCAACAGCGGAATGGCTTTTGGGACTTCTGGCGGGTATCTATTGTCAAGTAAACTTGTTTTGGATAATGGCGATCATTGGAGCAAACCATTCTTTATCATGGCGATCCCAACATTGATTCTCGGTATCTTGTTTTACACGGTATTGAAAGAGAAAGTCATCCGTCCTGAAGATGAAGAAAAAGTGGTTAAAGAAGAAGGACCAAAAGAAAAAATCTCTCTTAAACAAATTTTTTCTAATCGTAATTTAGTGGCTGCCTTTATCTTATGTTTTACTAGCATTTATGCAAATTTTGTTATCATTACATGGTTACCACAATTTTTGATCGCAGAACGTGGATTTGAAGGAGCAAGTGTTGGATTTATTGCTTCTCTCGTCCCATGGGCTTCGATTCCTGGTGCCTTGATTTTTGCTCGGTTGAACGACAAAACAGGAGCAACGAAAAAACTGGTGTATTTCTTGGTACCCCTTGCGACACTTTCAGTTTTTGCGATTGCCTTTGTTACAGACCGCACGATATTGATCGCCGTGTTGATTTTGTATGGATTGACGGGCAAGCTTGCTCTTGATCCAATCGTGGTGACATTTGTAACGAAAAATGCACCAGCCGGAGCGTTAGGCACGACGCTTAGTGCCTACAACTTCATCGGAATGTCTGGTTCGATCCTCGCGCCATATGTCACAGGATTTTTAGCAGATTCATTAGGATCAATGCAAGTCGGTTTTTACTTATCGTGTGTGTTGCTGCTGATCGGATTAGGAATATTTGCCGTATTAGCGAAGGAAAATGAGAAGGAGACAGTAAAATGAGTTTAAATGTGATCGCACTAGGCGGAAATGCCATTTTGGATAAAGACCCTAGTGATAGTGGACAAAAAGCGGTAGTTGCTCAAGCAGCCAAATATATTGCTGATTTTGTTGAAAAAGGCGAACAAGTGATTTTGTGTCATGGAAATGGCCCACAAGTCGGTAATTTGCTGCTTCAGCAAAAAGCTGCTGAAAGCGAAAAAAATCCACAGCTGAAATTGGATACCTGTGTTGCGATGACACAAGGAAGTATCGGCTATTGGTTGCAACATGCACTAACCAATGAATTTGCCCAACGGGATGTGCCGCAATCCGTGATTTCTTTAATCACACAAGTCAGAGTGGATAAAAACGATCCTTCTTTCCAGAAACCATCGAAACCGATTGGTCCTTTTTATGATAAAGAAGAAGCGGAAGCAGCGATGGCTAAAACCGGGGGTGTCTATCAAGAAGATGCCGGACGGGGCTACCGAAAAGTGGTTCCTTCTCCGATGCCACAAGAAATCGTCGAAAAAGACGTGATCAAGACCCTAGTCGATGCCGGGGTAATCACGATTTGTGCTGGAGGTGGTGGGGTACCTGTTTATCAAGAAAATCAGCACTATGTTGGCGTGGAAGCAGTCAATGACAAAGATTTTGCAGCCAAGGTTTTGGCAGACAATGTCCAAGCAGATCGTCTGATTATTTTAACGGGTGTTGATAATATCTACATTAACTACAATCAACCAGACCAACAAGCTCTCAAAGAAATCACTGTCGAGCAAGCAGAACAGTATATTGAAGAAGGACACTTTGCTGCTGGCAGTATGTTACCGAAGATCCAGGCAGCCATCGGCTTTGTAAACGAGGATGCGTCAAGGACAGCGATCATTACTTCAATTGAAAATTTAGCTGTACTTGATCAACAGGTAGGGACTATACTCCGCAAATAAAGAGGGGATCAAGGTGAAAATAAAAAAAATACCAATGGTCACACAAATCGTTATTGCTGTTTTGTTGGGGATCGTTTTTGGATTGCTGTTTTCACAAGCGGGCGTTCACTTAAAAATCGTTGGCGATATTTTTCTACGGCTCATGCAAATGGCAATACCGGTATTGATCTTAGGGCAAATCATTCAGGCTGTTGGGGGCATTGCCCCCAAAGAATTGACACGGTTAGGTGGGAAAACAATCGCGGTCTTCGGGATTTCCTCCTTACTTGCTGCGGCTTGGGGTGTCGCAATGGCAGTTTTCTTTACCCCTGGTAAAGGGATCGATTTTTCACAAACGGCTGCTGACACTGTCCAAGCGCAAGAAATCTCACCATCGGAGACGCTGATCAATTTTATTCCTACCAATATTTTCGATGCCTTGTCAAAAGGATCGGTTATTCAGATCATCGTTTTTGCCCTGTTTTTTGGGATTGCTTTAAATCGTTTTTTGCAAAAGAATCCGCAGTCGCAATTATTAACAATCATTGTTGACTTGAATGAAGTCGTGCTGACGATCATCCGCTATGTCATGATTTTAGCGCCCATCGGGATCTTTGCGCTGATTGCTTCAACGATCAGTTCTTTGGGGTTACAGATCATTTTACCTCTAGGAAAGTATCTTCTAATCTATGGGTTAGCCACACTGACGTTTCTTGCCTTATGGATTGTTGCTTTGATGATCTATTGCCGCGTGAATCCATGGCGCTTGATCCAAAATATGAAAAATATGACCATTATGGCATTAGCGACTACCTCGTCCGCCATCACATTACCGGTCGCTATGGAAGAAGCCCAACATAAGCTGGGATTAAGCAGCCGTATCACAAATCTAGTCTTACCACTAGGAATGTCTTTAAATAGTAATGGTTCTGCGATGCATATGGCGATCACAGTGATGACGATTGCCCAGATGTATCAAATGCCTTTTGATTTGATCCAAATGATTACAGTGGCTGTCACTGCAACATTCGTGTCCTTGGCGAATGCAGTTGTTCCGGGAGCTGGCCTCGTTTCACTGGCGATTGTCGTCCCTCAATTAGGACTCCCAATCGAGAGTATCGCGATTTTTGCTGGTGTAGAATGGTTTGTCGGTATGCTGCGAACGATTTTGAATGTCAATTCAGATGTTTATTCTGCGATGATCATTGCGAAATCTGCGGATGAATTGGACTATCAGATATTTAATCAATAAGAGAAAGGAGAAGTCGCTGTTGTCACTATCAGGTACTTCTCCTTTATTGTTAAAGGAGGATTCACGATGGAAGAACTAGTCACTCTTTCTATTACTCAATTGGAAGAATTGATGAAGAAAAAACTGATTGCTGCTGGGTTGCCGCAAGAAGCTGCCAGCGAAACATTTAGCTATTGCAGATGCAACAGGTGTCCATTCCCACGGTGCTGTACGCATGGACTATTATGCCGAACGGATCGCTAAAGGCGGAATCACATTGGCGCCTAAATTATCTTTTGAGAAAACCGGCCCTGCTACAGGGATTTTTCATGGCGACAATGGCATGGGACAATACGTCTGTAATGAAGCGATGAAGATTGCGATCCATCTTGCCAAAGAAGCTGGAATTGCCTATGTCGGTGTCGAACAAACCAGTCATAGTGGTACCATGGCTTATTATGTCAAAAAAGCGGCAGAAGAAGAGTTGATCGCATTAGCGATGTGTCAATCAGATCCAATGGCAGTTCCCTTTGGCGGTACCCGCAATTACTTTGGCACGAACCCAATTGCATTTGCTGCGCCACGAGCGGGACATGAACCCATTGTTTTTGATATGGCTACCACCGTTCAAGCGTGGGGCAAAATACTCGATGCCCGAGCCAAAAATCAGCCGATCCCAGAAAATTGGGCAGTGGACGATACAGGACAACCAACCACAGATCCTACGGACGTTAAAGGATTATTACCGATCGCTGGCGCCAAGGGCTATGGCTTGATGATGATGGTGGATATTTTAGCCGGTTCACTGTTAGGACTGCCTTTCGGGAAACATGTATCTTCTATGTATGCCGATCTCACTGAAAAAAGACGCCTAGGACAAATGTTTCTAGTCATTGATCCCAAACGCTTTACGGATCTTTCGGCATTTAAAGAACAGATGGATCAAATGGTAAATGAATTACATGAAATTCCGCCTGTAGAAGGACAATCAACGGTCTATTATCCAGGCGAGATCAGTCAACTACAGTTTGAGAAAGCAAAGCAAGATGGTGTACAGATTCCGCGTTCCATCTACGAGTACTTGATCAGTGAGATCATCCACCAGAATAAGTATGGAGGGCAAGATGCATTTGCGAAGTAGGTGCTGAACTATTTTATAGTGGAAAATAACGAATAGGTATACGTCTTAAAAAGAAGATAAACATACGTATTGAGGATACATATGTTCATCTTCTTTTATTCTGTGCTAGTTATCTTTGGTAGTAGCATTTTTTGCTGAATAACTAAGATAATAAAATCCAGATACGAGAACTGCACCACCTACTATATTTCCTAGATAGACAGGGATAAAATTTAAAACAAACGCTTTCCAAGTAGCTTCTCCTTCAAAGATTGCTGCGGGAATAACAAAGCAGTTAGCGACACTATGCTGGAATCCAATTGCCACGAAAATCATGACTGGAAACCAGATAGATAGAATCTTTCCTGCCGCATCTTTTGCACCGTAGCATAACCATAATGCGAGTCCAACAAACCAGTTACAGCCAATACCGGAAATGAAGGCTTGTGAAAAAGAAGTGTTTAGCTTGTGCTGCGCTATTTTTATGACCTGTTCTCTAAAGACATCAGTATGCGTCAGTCCAACAAAGTAACCAAAAAAATAGGCAACAAAAATTGCTCCAATCATGTTTGTGATTGTAATCAATACCCAGTTGCCTACAAGCTTCTGATAAGAAATCCGGTGATCGTAAAAGGCAATTGTTACAGCCATCATGTTTCCAGTGATTAATTCCCCGCCAGCTAGTAAAATGACGATTAATCCAATAGGAAAAATTGCTGATCCTAACAATGTCCCTAATCCGGAAAAGTTTGATGGTATGGGGGCGGATACTCGGATATAAGCTAAATATCCCAAAGAAATCATAGCACCGCCAATAAAGCCTAACAAACATTTTGCTATTAGTGTTTTTTTTGTTTTGTTTGCCCCGTTTTTGATTGCTATTTCAACAATTTCTTCTGGTGCGTACATGGTTCGCTTCCTTTCAGTAGATCACTTAAAAAAGGAAGTGTGACAGAAGTATAAACTAGCCAAAAGGTATCCGTTCTCTATAATGATGAATTGTCTTTCTCTTATGATTGTGCTGAAGACCGACTTCACCGTAAATGGTATCATGCAGTTCAGATGTTTAGTTTATTAAAAAGTACTTATATCACAGTTCCTGGGAAAAAATAATCCGTGTTTGATTTAATCAAAAAGCGCATTGATTGCGGCATCGATGCTGCTTTGTTCTGCAAGATAAGGGATAGTGATATGATCAGTCCCTTGATTCATTTTGTTATATTCAATGGACGTTTCAATTGCGTGATCATTTCGAGCCCAGCTTCTACGTGCCACTCCGCCCATCGTATCCCAGGCAATCGCTGACTTGATGATCTCGTCCACTTGTTCTGAACCATCTAGTACAAGTCCAAAACCGCCATTGATTGATTTGCCAATTCCGACACCACCACCGTTATGCAGTGCAATCAAAGACATCCCCCTAGCTGCATTTCCGGCGTAGCATTGTGTAGCCATATCGGCACAAACATTACTTCCATCTTTAATATTTGATGTTTCACGGAATGGAGAATCTGTTCCAGAAACATCATGGTGATCACGTCCTAGCATAACAGGACCAATTTTACCTTCTCGAACCAATTCATTAAATTTAAGTGCAATATTCACTCGCCCCATACAGTCTTGGTATAAGATTCGAGCTTGTGTACCAACGACTAATTGATTTTTTTCTGCATCACGAATCCAGTTGTAATTGTCTCGGTCTTGATAACGGCGAGTCGGATCAATCACTTCCATTGCAGCATGATCTGTTGCGACCAAGTCTTCGTGTTTACCGCTTAAGCACACCCAACGAAATGGACCGTAGCCATAATCGAAAAGCATTGGTCCCATGATATCTTCAACATAAGATGGCCAAATGAAGCCATCCTTATCATCAATCCCATTTTTTGAGATTTCTTTAATGCCAGAATCATAGATTGCTTTCATGAAAGAGTTACCATAGTCAAAGAAATAGGTGCCTTTTGCAACAAGCGACTTGATTACATGGTAATGGCGTTTCAATGTTTCATCCACTAGCTGATGGAATTTTTCACTATTTGTGGCTAATAGTTTTGTTCTTTCTTCAAACGTAATGCCAGCAGGGCAGTATCCTCCATTGTACACATTATGACAAGAGGTTTGATCAGATAGTAAATCAACTGGTACATCATTTTGGTCAATGTATTCCAATAAATCGACAATATTGCCGTGATAGGCAATTGAAGTCTTTTCATTTTTATTTAGATAGCTTGTAGCAATGTTTATTGCTTCTTCTGGAGTTTCCGCAAGATTAGAAATCCATCCTTGTTCTAATCTTGTATCGATTCGTGACTTATCCACTTCAGCAATAATTGCCACTGCATTGGCGATTTCTCCAGCCTTACCCTGAGCGCCAGACATCCCACCAAGTCCAGAGGAAACAAACAGTTTTCCAGCTAAATCGCCATCATCTTTAATTCCAAGTTTCAAACGACCAGCATTCAAAAGGGTATTGAACGTGCCATGAACGATTCCTTGAGGACCAATGTACATCCAGCCGCCAGCGGTCATTTGTCCATAATTGGTTACTCCCATTTCTTCGGCAATTTCCCAGTCATCAATATTATCGTATTCCCCAACTAATAATCCATTCGTGATAATCACACGGGGAGCGTCTTTTTTTGATTTGAAAAGGCCCAAAGGGTGACCTGATTCAATCACCAATGTTTGTTCCTCTGTCATGATTTCGAGATATTTTTTAATCAAGTGATACTGCATCCAGTTGGAACAAACCTGACCAGTTTCTCCATAAGTTACAAGTTCGTAGGGATAAAGCGCCACAGCAAAATCAAGGTTATTATCAATCATTACCTGCATTGCTTTTGCGGCAGTACATTTACCTTTATATGCATCAATTGGTTTGCCATAGATTCTTTCCTTAGGATACCACCGATAACCGTAAATACGCCCACGTGTCTTTAACTCTTCTATAAATTCTGGAATCACGATTTCATGATATTTTGGATGAATGTAACGCAATGCATTTTTTAATGCGAGTTCTGTCTGGTCTTTTGTTAAACGGAATCCGCGATCAGGTGCGCGGCGAATGCCTTCTTGAAAAATAGTTTTTTCAGGTAAAAAGTCATCTAACTTAACTGTCATCGCTTGTTCGATGTCTTGTAATTGAATCATTAATATTTCCTCCTCAAGTGTATAATAATGGTGAATGAATAAAATATTCTTAATCGGCTTACGATTCTCAGTATATATAAGCGGTGTCAACGAAACGTCTATCCGCACAAATAATTTTATTCCAATTTTATAAATGGTTGAGACGCATCGTTTGACTTCTGTTAGACTATGATTTTTTATACTCAGAATATGAATAATTTGTAGAGGAGTAAGAATAATGAAAGCAGAAAAAATTTTAAACAATTTTAGTCAAATTTTTTGTCCGATTGATCAGGGTGCACCATTGAGAGGAAAGCAGATGAGTGAAGCGATAATCATCAACGGAGGCTATATCGCTATCAAGGATGGAAAGATTTTGCACGTAGGGGAAGGACAGCCAAACAATGATTTGGTTGATAAACATACGGAAATTATTGATTACACAGGGAAACTAGCGACACCTGGATTAATTGATTGTCACACACACCTCGTATATGGTGGTAGCCGAGAGCATGAGTTTGCCAAGAAATTAAATGGTGTGCCTTACTTAGAGATTTTAGCTGATGGTGGTGGGATTTTAAGTACAATGAATGCGACTAGACAAGCTTCATTTGACACGCTGTATAATAAATCTGCAGATCTGCTGGATAAAATGCTGATGCATGGTGTGACAACAGTAGAGGCTAAAAGCGGCTATGGATTGAATTGGGAAACAGAAAAAAAACAATTGGAAGTTGCAAAAAAATTGAATAACGAACATGCAATCGATATTGTTTCTACTTTTATGGGAGCTCATGCGATTCCAGCAGAGTATCAGGGACGTTCTAATGAGTTTATTGATTTAATCATTGATGAAATGCTCCCAAAAGTAAAAGCAGAAAAACTAGCAGAATTTTGTGATGTGTTTTGTGAAGAAGGGGTTTTCTCTGCCGAAGAATCTTATCGATTGTTAAAAGCCGCAAAAGAAATGGGATTTAAATTACGTATACACGCGGACGAGATTGCATCGATTGGGGGAGTAGATATTGCTGCACAGTTAGGTGCAGTTAGTGCTGAACACTTAATGATGATAACTGACGAAGGAATCAGAAAGTTGAGCGAAGCCAAAGTTATCGGGAATTTGCTGCCTGGAACCACCTTTAGCTTAATGGAAGACACGTATGCACCAGCAAGAAAAATGATCGACAAGGGTATGGCAATTACATTAACGACAGATAGTAACCCTGGAAGTTGTCCAACAGCAAATTTACAGTTTATTATGCAGTTAGGTTGCTTTATGCAAAAGCTTACTCCAATTCAAGTCTTTAATGCGGTTACGATTAATGCTGCGTATTCTATTTGTCGATCAAAGAGCGTAGGAAGCCTAGACAAAGGAAAATCGGCAGATATTACTATTTTTGATGCACCGAATATCGATTTTCCATTGTATTTTTTTGCGACTAATTTGGTTACACATGTATATAAGGCTGGAGATCTTGTCGTCTCGCAACGTCAGCATAGTTAGAAATCTTTTTGCAGAGAACTCTCCAATTCTAGTGATAGAGTTAGAGAGTTTTTCTTATAAAAGGTTTAGAAGGTTTAGAAGGTTATAATGGACAGTGTTGTAAGCGGTATCTTTATTAGGTTGGTTGTTTTAAAATAAAGATTAGTAAAACTGAAAGAAGGAGCAGTGATGGAGCATACATTGTCGTTTAAATTATTAGGAACACCAACAATAAAAGTGGATGGGAACATAAAAATTTTTTCTTTTTCAAAAATCAATGCTTTGCTGTATTACATGGTGATCAACAAACAAATTAGTCGGGATGAAATAGCAGGTATTTTATGGCCTAGTAAAGATGAAAAAAGTGCCAAGAAGAATTTGCGAAATACAATTTATCAAGCAAATCGCTCGTTGGGAGGGGAATTTATTGTTTCACCGAATAAATCTATTTTGACGTTTAATTCTGATTTAATCATTGAGAGTGATACGTATCGTTTTGAAAAGGATGCTTATGCTCATCTGGAAGACTATCGGGATGAATTTTTAAAAGGATTTTATTTGAAAGATTCCGATCTGTTTGATGCATGGTTGACTAAGATGCGTAATCTCTATGAACATCAATTTATTGAATGCTGCTATCAAAAGGTTGCAGAAGACATTTCATTTCATGCCGTAGCCGATGTAGAAAAAAATATCAGAAAATTAATTGCAATTGATGAATTTGATGAGCGCAATTATCAATTATTGATGCAATTTTATATTGAAAATCATCGCAATGGGAAAGCAATTGAAACCTATTATGAATTGGTAGAGACACTTAGAGATGAATTAGGAATTGAACCAAGTGAAGAAACAAAACAGCTCTATCAAAGAACATTACAGATTGCCAATCAAAAACAGCGAGTAAGTCAAAAAAAACGCGCGAATCACTTTTATGGTCGATCCAATGAAGTGGAGCGCTTGGAGTTGAATTTGGCGAATTTAAAACAAAAAAAGCCATTTCAATCGGTCTTAGTTACTGGAGATTTAGGTGTGGGAAAGTCTTCATTGTGTCAATTAGTCATAGAAAATATTCAATATCCTTATGAGCTATTCAAAGTGACTTGTTATAAAACGGAACAAGAGCATTGCTTGCGTCCATGGCGTGAACTACTGCAACAGATCATCCATTTATTGCAAAGAGAAAAGCTAGCTGAAGTTAGTCAATGGCAACAAACATTTAGTCAACAATTTCCATTTTTTAATGATTTAATAGCACAACGCGTACTTCGGTCCATTGATTCTGTTGAGTTAAATTTTTTAGCACAATGCATATCGGAAGCTTTGCAACAGTTGGGGAAAATAACTCCTGTTGTCATTTTTATTGAAAACTTACAATGGATGGATCGAACCAGTATTAGGCTATTAACGAGTTTAATTCTGCATAACCCCCATCGGGATATCATTTTTATCATGACATTGCAATCAAGCTTTCGCAAGGAAATACAAGACTTTATCGTAAGCGTTCGCCGCTATGAAAAAATTATCACATTGAAATTACTTCCATTTCAAGATTTTGAGGTCAGGGCTTTTTGTGAGAAACAATTGCCTAATCATACGTTCCAAACATCTACAATAGATTTTATTATGAGAGAATCAGAAGGTGTTCCTCTGTACATTAGTGAGTACTTAAATCAATTGGAAGAGAGCAACACATTGGAAAGATTAACGCAAAACATAAAGGATAAGCTTAGTCTACAGTTTGTAAACTTATTGCCTGTAGAAGTGGAATTGATTGACTTGATTTCTTTCTTTCAGAAATTAGCATTTATGAGTGTACTAATTGAGTTAGTCGATGGTCAAAAAGCAGAGGTTTATAAAGCGCTCGATAATTTAATCAAGCAAGGATTGATCAATGAGAATATTTATCTCGATGAAGTATGCTTTAGTTTTAAACATAATAAGATGAAACAATTTATTTATGCACAACAATCAGATATGAAATTACGTGTGATACATGAAAAAATTGCTGTTTTATTAGAGCAAAAGTTAAATGAAGCAAAAAACGATAGCGAATTATTGGCAGCAATCGGGTATCACTATCGTCAGGCGCATCAAGAACTTAAGTCCTTAGATTATGAACTTTCTCATCATCAATTATTTTTACGTATTCAACATGAACTCTTTCCAATCTATCATCAAGAACATTTGGCATCACGTGAATTGGTCAGAAGAGAAGCCCCAAATGAATTAGAAAAATTCAAAGAGATAGGTGCAAGACTTAAAGAAATTGAAGGACAGTATGCAGAAGATAGTACTTATCAGTTGTTGCTCGTCAGATTTCTTTATCTAGAAGGTCGCTTTTTCATCAATTCCGGGGACTATAATCGAGGAATTGAAAACATTCAGCGAGTAATCGTAAAAGCGAAAGACTTTCATCTAACAACCTATTTATTGCGCGGGTATCGTCAAATGATTTATTACTATATTCAAACTGATAATGCGACGGACATGGCACATTATATCGATTTGGCAATGGATGTAGCAATTACTGCCAATAACAACGAATCTATCGGTATTTTATTGCGATTGAAAGGTTTGTATCATCTGATGATCGGTGATTTGGATCAAGCAGAATCGTACATCCAAGAATCGATTACAATTTTTAATATTGCCAACCGTTTTGACGAAAAGTATAACAGCAATATTGCTGCCGCGTATGATTATCTAGCAGAAATCCAGCGTTTGCGGTCTAACTATGAGCAGTCTATCAAACTGCAACAAAAAGCCATCAATTTGTGTGAAGGAAATAATTTGGTGACGAGCTTGGCTATTTTTTATGTTGATATGGGAATTACACTGTATGCAAAAAAAGATTATGATCAAGCGGAAACCTATTTTCTCAAGGCAAATGAATATTTTGAAGTTACTACTTCATTATGGAAAAGGGTTCAGTTAAATGCTTATTTAACATTAATTTACCTTCACAAAAAAGATTATGGAAAAGTGATAGAGTTTATTGAAAAGACAAGCTGTTACCAAAATCAACTAGCTAATCCGCGTGATAGTGGTCTCGTTTATTTTATCAAAGCACTGGTAAAAGAAAAGTGTCTAAATGAGAGGCATGCAAATCTACAATTAAATCATTTGGTTAAAGAAGATTTATCGTACTATTTGACAAAAGCAATGGACAACCTTAGTCAATATCGAGACCGCTATGAGTTGCAAGTTTTAAAAGAATTCTTTCATGTAAATCTATAAGATTGATATCTGAGGCTGTGACAGATGTGATCAGTTTCAAGAAATGAGAAGAAAATTCCGAAAAAGCTATTACTAACCGCTTATTCAGAAGAAGCTGTGACAAAACTTTTGTCACAGCTTCTTTTCACAACTAAGGGTTGAGTCGATAAAGTTTCTTCTTTAGAATGTTCAATGCTGCTTCGGGATAGTTTTGACTTAAAAGTCCCATTGCAGATAAAAGGTAGTCTTGGTCAATAAGAATTTGCGGATCTACTGGTAGCAAAGTATTAGACATGCTCTTGATGTCAGGTTTAACTATTTTTTTAGGAGATTGACTATGAATGATAACGCCACCAGTACCAATGATTGTTTGGAAATTTCGAAGATCTTTTCCATGCTGGTAGTAGATTGTACGATTTGGCGTATATTCTTTTCTTATCTTTCCAGCATGTCTCTCTAAAGCGATAGCCGTTGCCGATTGAGCTAAAAATTGATCAATTAGGCATTCTTCTCGTGTCTTTGGTACATATGTTGGATGACTACATCTATAATAGCAAGCAGCTTGAAGAGTCGTAAATTTCCAAGAAGACAATGCCCTGATTCGATTGGAATCTTCTACAATGCACCTTAGCAAGCTTACTGCAGAAGAACGCATACCGAGATCACCTTCTACGGTACGTTTCAAATAGGGTTCTTCCAATCCTTCAAAGTAAACATTTTCTGCTTGGGGTAAACCATCTCCAACAGAATGAATATCTGTTGTCGCTCCCCCAATGTCAACAACGACTAAATTCCCAAAACCTTTCGAAGCTTGTGTCCCTTCTTTTAATAGCTTGGCTGCAGCTAATACAGCTTTAGGGGTGGGGATGATGGGGGCACTTGCGTGAGCTGCAACTTGATGAATCCCTTTTGAATGAACAATTTTTTCTAAGAAAACTTTTTGGGCAATTTTTCTAACCGGAATAGGATTCAGCTTATTAACATCAGGCATCACGTTTTCGGTAAAGTAAGTATTATTTCGATCTTGCAAGAGCTTAGATAATTCTCCATAGCTGTCTTCGTTGCCAGCTACAATCAATGCAATCTCTGTAGAAAGCTGAGTAAGAAGACGGGCATTGTGACGGATGATTTCTTGATTTCCACCATTACACCCTCCTGTCAACAAAACAACATCTGGCTTTTGTTGTTCTATTTCCTCAAGCTGGTCCAGTGTCAAACGATAACAAAAAGTTTGAAGAATACGACTGCCTGCCCCCAGAGCCGCTCTTTTCGCCGCTTCTAATGTCAAACTCTCAGTTAAACCAATGGCAATCATTTTAAAGCCTCCCCATGCGGAAGAACAGAAATATTCTTCTATCTTTACTTGATCAGAAAATTTTAACGTTTGAAGTAATGCTTTTTTCCCTTCTGTATAGCACAACTGTAACCCGTCTTGACTACTTGTGGGAATCTGAGCTGTATGAAGGACTTCCATGGCGCTAGGATCGACCAGAGTTAATTTTGTATATGTGCTGCCAAAATCAATCAACAAAACAATTTTCTTCATGTTTCCACCTCTTTATTTGCTGATAATTTTCCAAAAGTTCAAAAGAATTATCGGCATAATAATTATTTTTTTCTAATGTTTATGTATAAAAAACGAAGGGCACCGACTATTAAACGTCAAAAATAAAACTTGAAGATTTTTTATGTGTTGATTACAAATTTTTGTTTATGAGTGTACCTATTCAAGCAAAAAAAGTACTTTGTAAAAGAAATCAAAAAGATTAAATAAAGTCTGTCTTGTTTTTTATTCAATGCGCAACGATAGGTTACCTTCAGTTTAAAAAAGAAAGTCAAAAAAAGGTCAAATAAAATAAAAGACAAAAAAATGCGGAAGACAATTAGGAGAATTTTCCAAAAAAAAAACAGAATTTTAATTATGAAAAAATTATGAAAAGCTTTTTTTTACGGAGTTTGCAACCGATTTGAAAGAGTGATAAGCTGATTTCGGTGAATGAAAGCGGTAACAAATAAATTGGGATATTAGGAGGTGTTGAAATAAAAATAACGCTATTCATAGATTTTTTTTAATGTAGTAAGAACAAATTTATGCCGTACCTAAAGTTCAAAATAAAAACAAGGAGCAATAGACCATGACAAAATTAATTGAATGTATTCCGAACTTCAGTGATGGAAGAAATCAAAAGGTTATTGATGGGTTGGTGGAGATCGCTAAGAATGTTAAAGGTGTCACATTGTTGGATCATTCTTCTGACACATCTCATAATCGTAGTGTTTTTACACTCGTTGGTGATGAAGAAGGAATCCAAGAAGTAGTATTTCAATTAGTGAAGTTTGCAAGTGAGAATATTGATATGACGAAGCATCAAGGAGAACATCCTCGTATGGGGGCAACAGATGTGGTTCCTTTTGTGCCGATCAAAGATGTCACCATGGAAGAGTGCATTGCTATTTCTAAGAAAGTAGCTCAACGAATCAATGAAGAATTACAGATTCCCATTTTTCTATATGAAGATTCAGCCACTACACCCGTACGTAAAAATTTAGCGAAGATCCGCAAAGGACAATTTGAGAAAATGCCAGAAAAACTTTTGGAAGAAGAATGGCAACCAGATTATGGCGAACGCAAAATTCATCCAACCGCTGGTGTCACAGCAGTGGGTGCCAGAATGCCTTTAGTTGCATTCAATGTGAATTTGGATACAGATAATATTGAGATTGCCAATAAAATCGCTAAAATTGTTCGCGGATCCTCTGGAGGATGGAAATACTGCAAGGGTATTGGTGTCATGCTTGAAGATCGTAATATTGCTCAAGTATCTATGAATATGGTGAACTTCGAGAAAACACCGCTGTATCGTGTGTTTGAAACGATTCGCTTTGAAGCAAAACGTTATGGTGTGTCGGTTATTGGCAGTGAAGTAATCGGATTAACGCCAGCAAAAGCCTTGATTGATTGTGCTGAATATTATTTACAGATTGAAGAGTTCAATTATAATAAGCAAGTTTTCGAAAATCATTTATTGAATTGATAGGGGGATTGTCATGAAACTCGTTGAGATGCAAATAAACGATTTCATTGCTGTTTTAGGTTCGGATACACCGGCACCAGGTGGGGGATCTGCTTCAGCATTAGCTGCCGCACAAGGAATTGCTTTGACAAAGATGGTGACAGAACTCACGATTGGCAAAAAAAAATATGCAGAGTTCGAAGACGAAATTGAATTACTGCAAAAAAAAGCTAAATCTTTGCAAGAGGGTTTACTCAGGGCAATTGATGAAGATACAGAAGCTTTTAATCAAGTGTCAGCTGTTTTTGGACTCCCAAAAACAACCGAAGAAGAAAAAAAAGCCCGCCGAGAAGCAATGCAGAGTGCTTTAAAAGGAGCAGCTGTTACACCTTTTTCTATGATGGAAAAAATTGTGGATGCGTTAAAAGTCACACAGGCTGCGGTTGGCAAATCAAATACCAATGCTGCTAGTGATTTGGGAGTAGCTGCTTTGAATTTAAAGGCAGCTTTACAAGGTGCGTGGTTGAATGTATTGATTAACCTTGCAAGCATCAAAGACGAAATGTTTGTTCGCCAATACCGCAAAGCCGGGGAATCGCTAGTTGAGGAAGGCAGCAAAATTGCTGATGCAACCTATCAACAAATACTTGAATCGCTGTAATCATTTAGATTGGTAGATAGAAAGGAAGTTTATGGACATGGTCTTATCAGATATTGAAATTGCAAATTCTGTTGTGATGAAGCCGATTGAAGAAATTGCTGAATCAATTGGTATTGCTAAAGAAAATCTGTCTCTTTATGGAAAATATAAAGCAAAGATCAATAATATTGAGTCATTGGATGACAACGAGGATGGCAAGCTCATTCTAGTGACCGCAATTACGCCTACACCTGCTGGAGAAGGAAAAACCACTACTTCAGTAGGTCTCGTCGATGCATTGACAGCCATTGGGAAAAAAGCAGTGATTGCATTACGCGAGCCTTCATTAGGTCCTGTATTTGGTGTGAAAGGTGGTGCTGCTGGTGGTGGACATGCTCAAGTAGTCCCAATGGAGGACATCAACTTACATTTTACCGGTGATTTTCATGCAATTAGTGCCGCCAATAATTTATTAGCGGCACTATTAGATAATCATATTCATCAGGGGAACCTTCTCCAAATTGATTCTCGCAGAATTACTTGGAAACGTGTGGTAGATATGAATGATCGCCAATTGCGTCACATTGTAAATGGTCTTCAAGGACGAGTAAATGGCGTGCCACGTGAGGATGGGTATGACATTACAGTTGCATCAGAAATTATGGCCATTCTATGCTTAGCTAACGATATTGCTGACTTAAAAAATAAGCTGAGAAAAATCATCGTTGCATATAATTACGATGGGGAGCCGGTAACTGCTGGGGATTTGAAAGCAGAAGGGGCAATGGCCGCCCTATTAAAAGAGGCAATTCAGCCAAATATTGTACAGACATTGGAGCATGCCCCTGCTTTTATTCACGGAGGTCCATTTGCAAATATCGCACATGGATGCAACAGCGTATTGGCAACGAAACTTGCGCTAAAGTATGCCGATTATGCAGTGACAGAGGCCGGCTTTGGCGCTGACTTGGGAGCTGAGAAATTTATAGATATCAAATGTCGTTTAGCTAATCTACGACCAGATGCGGTTGTTTTGGTAGCAACGATTCGTGCGTTAAAAATGCACGGTGGCGTGAAGAAAAGCGATTTAGGAATAGAAAATGTCGATGCAGTATTTGCTGGAATACCTAACTTGTCTAAACACTTAGAGAATATTAAAGAAGTATACGGGATGCCAGTTGTTGTAGCTATTAACAAATTTCCAACAGATACAGATGCAGAATTAGCTGCGGTAGAGAAAGCTTGTAAAGAAATGGACGTTGCAGTTGTTCTATCTGATGTTTGGGGGAAAGGAAGTGCTGGCGGTAAAGAGCTGGCGGAAAAAGTAGTTGCACTAGCAGAAGAGCCAAATCATTTTAGCTATGTCTATGATTTGGATGATTCAATTGAAGAAAAACTAAATAAAATCGTCCAAAAAGTATACGGTGGGGCAGGCGTAGAATTGGCACCAAGTGCGAAAAAAGAATTAAAGGAATTGGAACGTCTTGGATTTGGTAATTATCCAATTTGTATGGCAAAAACCCAATACTCATTTTCAGATGATGCGTCACTACTTGGAGCGCCAAAAGATTTTACTGTGATGATCCGTAATCTCAAAGTATCTGCCGGGGCAGGATTTATTGTTGCGTTGACAGGAGCTGTTATGACGATGCCGGGATTACCAAAATCTCCAGCAGCTGAAAGAATTGATATTGATGAAAAAGGAAATATAACCGGATTATTCTAGCAGTTTAGAGCTATTTTACAAGGAGGTGGAGGGAACTCTCTTTGTAAAATAGCTAACATGAACTGCTTACTAGAATAAAACGTGTAATTGAAAACGTTTTACAATAAAAAAAGAAGAGGTGAAATAGTATGCAAAAAGATGTCGAGGTTTCAGAGATAACGGATATTAAAGACATTGACTCCGCAGAGCTAGCGAAAAATGAGAATGCAAAATTTAGCTTTGGTGGTGCGACGCTATACGGAATCAATGCAGTAATTGGTTCAGGAATTTTTCTTTTGCCCCGAACCATTTACCAAGATTTAGGTCCTGCTTCTCTTGTTGCAATGGTTTTAGATGCGGTTTTGGTTTTGATGTTGGCCGTTTGCTTCGCCGAAGTTGCGGGTTACTTCAATAAGAATGGCGGAGCTTTCCAATATTCGAAAACAGCATTTGGCGATTTTATTGGATTTAATGTTGGTGTTCTGGGGTGGTTTGTGACGATTATTGCGTGGGCTGCAATGGCTGCAGGTTTTGCGAAACTTCTGATCCAAACTTTTCCAGCGTTAGAAGGACAGAATACATTGATTAGCATTTGTTTGGTTATTTTCTTATCTGTGATTAATAGTATGGGGATTAAGACTTCAAAAATTTTTACGATTGTTATTACAATAGCTAAATTGATTCCAATTATTGCCTTCACACTGATTGCAGTTTTTTTCATCAAAAATGGAATCAATCAAGGAAACTTTACACCGTTTCTACAATTGAATCCTGACATGACTTTATCTAAAGCCATGGCCTCAACGTCACTCACTGTCTTTTATGCTTTTATTGGTTTTGAAGCTTTACCTGTAGTAGCTGGAGAAATGCGGAATGCCAAAAAAAATGTGCCAAAAGCGATTATTGGATCCATAAGTATTGTTTCGCTGCTTTATTTTATGATTATTGCGGGAACGATTGCCATGCTTGGAACGGGAATTTTACAAAGCAATGCGCCAGTTCAAGATGCTTTTGTTGAAATGATTGGACCAGCTGGGAAATGGATTATTTCAATCGGGGCCTTGATTTCAATTGCTGGCTTGAATATGGGAGATTCTCTGATGATTCCGCGATATGGAGCTTCAATCGCGGATGAAGGATTGTTACCTAAGGTGATTGCTAAAAAAAATAATAAAAATGCACCTATCGTTGCTATTATTTTTTCTGGTTTACTAACCATAGCTTTTCTACTAAGCGGATCATTTGAACAATTAGCGGAACTGTCCGTAGTCTTTCGTTTCTTCCAGTACATTCCGACTGCATTGGCAGTTATTTGGTTGAGAAAAAAAGACATGGAAAATGTGCCTGCTTTCCGGCTGCCGTTTGGTCCAGTCATTCCAATTATCTCCATAGTTGTTAGTATTTGGATGGTCGCTGCGGCCAATCCGATCAATTTAATAGCTGGAGTTATTGGAGTTATAGTAGCAAGCATCTTGTATCTACTCTTAAACAATAATAAATCGAAGCAAGTAAATTAGAAAACTTGTGGAAACTGATACTTGGAAGGAATTTATTAGAAAAGTGGGGAATAAAACGATGAAAATGTTGATAAAAGAAGAAGCTCAGAATACCATTCCTAGTCAAGAAATGATTATTTTGGATGGTGCTAGCCTAACTTTAGAAGACGTAGTGGCTGTAGCACGCAACCATCGTCAATGTGTAATAGCCGAAAGTGCCAAAGAAGCAGTGAAAGAGTCGCGCAGGATTGTTGATAAAATTGTAGAGGAACGTCGTGTTGTTTATGGAGTCAATACGGGATTTGGTTCTCTTTGTAATGTCAGTATTTCAAAAGAAGACACTGTGCAATTACAAGAAAATTTGATTCGTACTCATTCTGCTGGTTACGGCGAGCCATTTTCGGAAGATATTGTACGAGCTATTATGCTGATTCGAATTAATTCGTTGATTAAAGGCTATTCTGGTATTCGTTTAAGCACTGTAGAAGCATTGTTAGCGATGTTGAACGTAGGTGTCCATCCCTACATTCCAGAGAAAGGCTCATTAGGAGCATCCGGTGATCTAGCCCCATTAGCTCATATGGTTTTACCATTACTAGGTTTAGGTAAGGCTTATTATAAGGGCACGTTGTATTCTGGGAAAGAAGCAATGGAAAAAGCAGGATTGAAAATGATTCAATTAAGTGCCAAAGAAGGATTAGCTTTTATCAATGGGACAACAGTTTTGAACGCGGTTGGGGCATTGGCAACGTATGATGCTATTCAGTTATTAAAACTTTCAGATGTTGCAGGAGCACTCTCATTGGAAGTTCATGACGGAATTTCTAGTCCTTTTAAAGAAGACCTTCATACGATTCGCCCGCAAAGTGGGCAATTAGCAACCGCTCGTAATATTCGTCGTTTAATTGAAGATAGTAAATATATTACGGAAGCGACACCAGATCATGTTCAAGATCCTTACACATTACGTTGTATGCCGCAAATTCATGGTGCTAGTAAAGATTCGATTGCATATGTAAAAGAAAAAGTAGAAATTGAGATTAATTCAGTTACTGATAATCCAATCATTTCTAGAAATGGTGAAGTGATTTCCGGAGGGAATTTTCATGGAGAACCTTTGGCGCAACCATTTGATTTTTTGGGTATTGCTGCCGCTGAGATTGGCAATGTATCTGAACGAAGAGTAGAACGATTGGTGAATCACCAATTAAGTAATCTGCCTTCGTTCTTGGTGAAACATCCGGGGTTGAACTCTGGTTTTATGATCACACAATATGCATGTGCATCTCTGGTTTCAGAAAATAAAATCTTGGCACACCCAGCTAGTGTAGATTCAATACCATCCTGTGAAAATCAAGAAGACTTTGTTAGCATGGGTACAACTGCTGCCCGAACAGCTCTAGAAATCGTCAAAAATTCTCGGCGGGTCGTTGCAACTGAAATCATGGCGGCTTGCCAAGCACTAGACATCAAAGGATATCAGTCAGGACTTGGCAAAGGCACAAAAGCAGCTTATCTTGCATTTCGTCGACAAGTAAACTTTATTGAGCATGATAAAGACATCGAAATGTATGATGAATTAAACAAAGCAACTACCGTTTTAGAAGATAGAGATTTCTTAAAAGAAATTGAGAAACAAGTGACATTGGATCTGCAGTTTTAAAGGTATGACCTGATTTGTGCCGATTGACCGATATCAGAGGAAGAGATGTCTTCCTTTTATTTAAAGAAAAGGAAAGAGGATTATGTCACGTTTTAAAAGAATAGATATCTGGCAAGAGGTGGTTACAAAATTAACAGTGATTCTTATTTATGCCTTTTTATATTCCTTGGCGCTGAATCTTTTTTGGCAGCCAGGGAATATTTATGCCGGCGGCTTAACTGGGATCGCACAAATCATTGCGACTGGTCTTGCTAAAAGCCATATTGAAGTCCCTATTTCAGTTATATATTATCTCCTGAATGTTCCAATGTTTATGCTTGCATGGTTCAAAATTAATCGCAAGTTTGTCATCTATACGGTTATTTGTGTAACGGTTGCATCATTTGCCATCCACATCGTCCCAAGTACTGAGCTAACTACAGATCCGATTATTTGCGCCATTTTTGGGGGAACAATCAATGGCTTTTCTTTGGGGCTGGCATTAAAATATGGACTTTCAACTGGTGGTATGGATGCGCTCATTCTTACAATCAGACAAATCACCGGTCGAAGCATTGGCGTGATTTCGATTGTTTTGAATGGAGTCATTGTATTGGTAGCCGGTTATTTATTTGGCTGGCCCTATGCTTTTTATAGTGTTTTATCCATTTTTATAAGTGGAAAAGTTACAGATCTAGTGTATGTCAAACATAAAAAAGTTCAGGTGACGATTATTACGCAAAAGCCGAATGAAGTTATCCCAGCTCTGCAAGAAAAATTAAGTCGTGGAATCACGATCATTCCATATGCACTAGGCGCATATAATCAAGAAACTCAAACGATTCTGATTTTGGTTATTACTACTTACGAAATGGAAATTTTGGATCAAATCATGAAAGATGTTGATCAAAAGGCTTTTGTCAGTGTGGCACAAGATATTAAAATTTTGAGTCAATTTGAAGAATTAGATATTGTTTAAGGAAGAAGTGTGGGAACAATCGAGAAGAAAACATGTGAAGATTACTTGTCCACAAAGTGGTCTGGAGGCCAGACTACAGAACTTTTAGTGGAACCTGATTCAAGTAGCTTAGCTAAACGAGATTTTGATTTCCGTCTCTCAACTGCGACAGTGATTATGAATACCGTGGAATTTTCTGACTTTACTGGTTATCAACGAATCCTTATGTCTTTGGATAATCCAGTTAGATTAGGGCAATTAGGTTCTTGGATTAGCCTAAATGCTTTTGAGCCCCACCATTTCGATGGTAAATTAAAAACAACGTGTCAGGGTGAGTGTCAAGATTTTAATGTTATTTTTAAAGACGATTACGACGTCTTTGTTCAGGCGCTTAAAGGAAATGAGATGCATTTTATTAAACCGCAGACTATTGCTGTCATTTATGCATTGGAGAATCTTTCAATAGTGCTTCTGGGCGATAGGACACAGCGACAAATGTTGCAAAAAAATGAAATGCTGGTTATAAAAGATGAAACATTTATACAAGTGGAATCTAGTTCATCAGAGAAACAGAATCTTGCAAACAACAGGATTGCTGTTTTGACAAAAATAAAAAAACAGAGTAGAAGATAGAGCGTTAAGTGCTATAAGGATGGGATGTTGCCTTTTAGACGAAGAAACAAATTTCACGATTCTATCTTTGCATTCGCTGCATAAATTAATTGTGTAGCAGCTCTATTAAAGGAGATGCTAAGAATGAAGAAAAAAATAGACGCACATATTATCGCAACAATGGGATTACTGATTGGATTAATGGTCGTTTTGTCTCAAGTATTAGGGTTTGAAACCCAGCTGTTGAAAATTACCTTTGATTTTGTTCCAGAAGTGGTTATGGCTAGTTTATTTGGCCCTTGGTGGACAGCAATTGGTGCTTCAATTGCTGATATTATCGGGAATACTCTTTTAGGGAAAGCTCCTTTTTTCATTGGCTTTACACTGAATTCATTCATTGCAGGTTTGCTTTATGGCTACTTTTTTTATAAAAAGCCCATTACAATAAAAAATTCTTTTCTATGTGTTCTTTGCAATACATTAATTATCAGTTTGTGTCTGACACCAATTTGGTTGTCAATGATGTATGCAATTCCTTTGACCGATACGAAACTTTGGGGAATACGTATTGTCAAAGCGGTGATCATGCTACCTGTACAAACAGCCATGATCGTATTCTTTGGTCATGCGATTCCTTTGAAACGCTTCGCTCGTAATATTTTCTAAACGAACTAACAATTCTATTGGGGATGATAAGAATGTTTAAAACAGGAGATGAAGCAGTACGCTGGATTCATTCGCGCAAAAAATTTGGATCGCGGCCTGGTTTGATACGAGTCAACGAGCTACTGAAGCTGTGCGGTCATCCCGAAAAGAATAGTATCGGGATTCACATTGCAGGAACAAATGGAAAAGGTTCGACGGTAACTTACTTGCGTTGTTTATTAGAAATGCAGAAGCTAGCAGTGGGTACATTTACTTCGCCGTACATTGAAAGTTTTTATGAACGTATTTCGATTAATGGGAAAGCAATCTCCGCAGAAGAATTTGTCCAGCTAGCAAATGAATTTCGCCCTCTGGTAGATAGTATGGATGAGGATACACGCTATCAGGGAATAACAGAATTTGAGATATTGACTGCAATGGCCTTTTCTTATTTTCAAAAGCACGCAGACATCGCAATTTTCGAGGCAGGTATCGGGGGAAAATGGGACAGTACGAATGTTTTTATACCAATTTTAACTGCTATTACTACGATTGGATTAGATCATACAGATATATTAGGCGAAACTGAGGAAGAAATTGCCTTGCAAAAAGCTGGCATTATCAAAAAAAACATACCTATTGTTACAGGAAACATTTCGCAAAATGCAGTGAAAATAATTGAAGAAGTCGCTTCTAAAAAAAATGCGCCACTCTCTAAGAAAAATACCTCTTACCAAGTTCACTATGTGAAGCAAAGCCCTGAAAGTCATAGTCCTAAGGATTCTATAAGTGGAGAAATGTTTCACTTCGAAAATGAAGACTTTCAATTTTTAAATCTTAGAATTCCTTTATGTGGAAAATACCAAGTGGAAAATGCAGCAACTGCCCTTCAACTTTTTTTGCTTTATTGTCAGCAGCAAAACAAAGCGATACAAAAAGAGAGCATACAGAAAGCTTTAGAAAAAGCGCGATGGCCAGGTCGTATGGAGAAAATCAGTTCACAACCGACGATCATTATCGATGGGGCACACAATCCACATGCCATAAAAGAATTTGTTGATACAGTTACAGAAAAATTTCAACAAGGAAAGAAATATATTTTGTTTTCAGCGCTAACAACCAAAAATAGTAGGAAAATGATCCGACAGATGCAGCAAATCCCTAATAATTGCCTTATAATAACCACATTCGATTACCCGAAAGCGTTGAAAAAAGAAGATCTTGTTCGAGAAAATAGCCAATTTAAATATTATCAAGAGTGGCAACAAGGTATTAAGGAGATTGTTGCTAAAATGGGATCGAAAGATACTCTTTTTATTACTGGTTCATTATATTTTGTATCGCAAGTTCGCACATATTTATTAGATGATAGGAGATGTTTAGAAGGTATCTGAAGGAATAATCTGATCCATTAATCAACGTGTGTGAAGAAACCAGAGAAGCAATATAAGAATAAATATGAAAGAAACAGTAGAATGGTTAGAAATGACATACTTCAGTTTTTCCATCTTTGGAAAGCCTGAAGTATGTCACTTTTTTGCGAATGCTTTTATTTTTTCTAAAAACTATTTAATGAGGAACCCTTTTCTTAATTTCTTAAGAAGTGAAAAAGCATCTTGTGAGAAAAGAAACTTTTCATTATACTTCAAGTAATTGAAAACAAAAGGTGGGTTTTTCCCGTGAAAGAGCATAAAAAAATAGCAGCAATTCGGGTAGCGTTAGCTGTCGGTTTGACACTGATTGTGATTGGGCTAGTCATCTGGTTCATCATTGGCTTTTCTGTAGGACGAGCGGTCAGTTCGAGTGGTTCAAAATCATCAACTGTAGAGACTTCTCAAGTAAACCAATCCGCTATCAAAGAACAGCCCGTTACTTATTTTAATCAATTTCTGCCCTTTGAAAGCGAATTTAACTATGATCCGAATACACAAGGATTTAATTTATTTTATGATTTGATGCGCTATTTTTCTTCTGTGAAGGTGCAAGAAGATGTACGGATCGATTCTTACAGTGTGAGTGGTGCAACCTATCAAGATGGGCTGCTGACGGTAAAATTTACTGTGTGGCCCAAGTCGATCAATCGTGAGACGATGACATCTTATTGGGGGAAAGTTTCCGATGACGGTTCTGTGCGGGACATTTGTTGGCAAGTTAAGGTTGCTACGACTGCTCAAGGGGACAAAGCGATCACGAATGTAGATGCGGGAGATCTAAGTGCGATCACCGATAAGAACAATCAAATGACCACCTCAAAGGAAACGAATCAGACGATTGCGTATAAAACAGAAATTGGTAAGAGTCAATTGAAATTAACTTATGATAGCTGGAAACATCAAATCATTCTGCCCTATCCGTTAGATGATTTTTTTGGCGGCGAGTATAGTGGCGACAAACAAGCGCTGATCGCTGGCAGCTATATTTTGACTCCTGAACGGACTGGATTTATCCGAACGGAATATGCTAGTGAGGGCAGTCCAACTCAAAATGTCTATTATACTTATACGGAAAATCAAGGAAATACGTGGAAGAATGTTGCTCTGGCAGAGCAGACAGCAGCTGTACGTTTTCGCAAATTGACATTTGGCCAAGACGGTTTTGGTTACATTTTCTTATCGGGTGGCCGCGTAATGGGGCAGGAAGGCTATCTCTCATATGTGACCCAAGATGGTGGCAAGACTTGGCAGGAAAAGCAAGTGGCTAAGGGAATCAGCCGACTCTTGACGGACGCGTGCTACCTCAACGAGAATGTTGGCTTTATGAGTTTCGGCGGAGTAACGCCAACAGAACCAAGTCTCTATGTGACGACAGACGGAGGAAACACGTGGCTGGAAGCTGCTTTTGAAATGCCTGATGAATGGAAGAAGGTTTTCGTGGTTGCTGAAGCACCTTATCTAGAAGATGGAAAGTTGAAAGTTATGGTCAATCAAGGTCCCATGGGGGATTACAAAGGTGGAACAGTCAAAGGCGTATTTACCTCAGAAGACAATGGCATGACGTGGACGTATGTCTCTGAAATAGATTCAACGACTGATGAAGGCTAAGCTCGGTTAAATTTTGTTTAAAAGTCAGCGACAAAAACTGTAGAAGATCACTATAGATGTTCTCAAAAGAATTGCAAGAAATTTTTTTTGTGATAGACTATGGCTAATCTTGCATTAGTGCGAGTCTAAATAAAATGTAGAGTGAGGGAGTAACGTGGCAACGAACAAGGTGATCCTTACTGGGAAAATTAATGAGATGCCCAGTCGAGAACAACTGGCTTCTGCAGCAGCAAATAATACGTGTGTACGGTTTAATTTAGCAGTCGCTGCACAGTGGCAAACAAGCGAACAGTTGCAAACAGAATGGTTTGCTTGTGTTATCAACGGCAAGCAAGCAGAAACTTTTTTGCGGTATACCCAGAAAGGTGCAAGTGTTAAAATCAATGGACATTTGCATATGTGTCCTTTTGAAACCAAGGAAGGACAATCTGTCTATGGTGCCGAAGTTGTAGTAGATAGTTTCCAATTGCTGGAATTGCCGCCAGAATCTCTACAAGAAACCGTCGAATCGATCGCTCAGCCTGCGGTCTCACCTAACCGTCGTCAGGAAGCTTCTGATACGGATACATTGAAAAATCAAGTATTGGAATTTTTGAAGGATGAACATTTTATTTAAGACCTAAAAGGATGTTCCCCATTTCTTCATCTTCTGAACTGGTATCGGACATCCTATTTCAAAAAAAGCGCGGCAAAAAAGAGACGAAAATGACCTTCATAAGCCTGTTCAAACGAGTAATAGTTTGTCGATTATTAAAATAGTAAAGAACAAAGTGTTGAAAAACGAAACTTTTTTAAGAAAAGACTTCCCATGCAGGAAGTCTTTTTTTGGAAGCAGATTTCTTTGTGGGCGGATTATAAAAAACTTTTTTTTGTGCCAAATAATGGCGTCCTTTGTCTTGACAGACTAAGGATTATCAAGACAAAAGAGAAAAAAGAACAAGAAGAATTCTTTCAGAATGGGAAAAGAATAAAGGGTCTTTTTTTATCATTAAGTGATGAAAAGGACTATAAGAAAGTCAATCGTTTTAAAAAAAATTAATAAAAATTCTTGCAAATTCTCATAGTTATCTGTAAAGTGTTACTTGTAGTCAGCAAATAAAAAAAGAAGGAGGGATTACGATGCAAAACGTTACAGCAAAATTCGCAAACAACAAAATAGTAGTTAATCCCTTATTCGGTAATCCGTTAGTACACAGATAGTGTCGATATTTTTTGACGTTATGCTCTGTCCTTTTTCCGAAAGGGCAGAGCTTTTTTGTGTACTTTTTTAGATTGAGAGGGAAGAAAATGAAATATATTTTACAACAATTAACGACGTATTTTAAAGCGCATAAATTGCGTTATGCAATCGTATTTATTTTTATGGTTATTGCCAGTGCGATGTATGTAGCACCGATCTATATTTTGCGCTTATTCATTGATGCACTGATTCAAGATGACTTTACGATGGCAATTTTGATTCGCTATGTCAGCTTGTTTGCCGGTGCGATACTTTTAGGCTATATTGCAGAATTTATTTGGACATTTAATTTATTTATCGGATCATACGATTTGCAAAAGCAATTGCGTCAGCAATTGATGAAGCATTTCTTAAACATGGGGGCTCCCTTTTATCATCGGTTTCGAACGGGAGACTTAATGACTCGTTCTAGTGACGATGTTCAAGTCATGGGAATGACCGTAGGCTATGGGTTGATGGTTTTCTTGAATACGAGTCTCTATTTGAGTTTCATCGTTGCCATGATGGCGATTACAGTCTCTTGGGTATTGACAATCATTGCACTGATTCCTATGCCCCTCTTGGCGTACTACATTTTCAAATGGGGTTCGCAAGTAGATAAAGCTTTTACAGAAGCACAAAACTCTGTTTCAGAGATGAATAGTGAAGTGTTGGAGATCATCGATGGTATCCGAGTGGTACGGGCATTCGGCTTAGAAGCAGCAACGACGCAGCAATTTCAGCAAAAAACAACAGAAACTCGTGAAAAAAACGACATCGTTTCCGAGATTGATTCCCGTTTTGGGCCGCTGATTACAATTATTTTGGCGATTAGTTTTGTGATGAGTTTCGGGATCGGGGCTTTCCTAGTAGCCAATCAACAAATCACTATTGGTGCGATGGTATCTTTCCAAGTCTATCTAACGATGGTGGTTTGGCCGATGATTTCAGCAGGAGATCTGGTAAATGTGATGCAGCAAGGGGCTGCTTCTTGGCGTCGGATCAATGAAGTATTGCAGACTGGCGATCAGCTAGAATCTACAGGACAACAACTTGTACCGATGATCCAAACAATTGAATTCTCTGAGTACAGTTTCAAATATCCGAATACGGAACGATTTGTCTTACAAGACGTTGATCTGACTATTACCAAAGGAGAAGTGTTGGGGATCGTCGGCAAAACAGGTAGTGGTAAGACTTCCTTGCTACGTCAGTTCGGACATCGGTACCCGTATTCAAATCAAATGCCAATGATCAATGGGCAGCCTTTGACTGCTTTTCAGACAGAAGAGATTCGTCGTCACTTTGCGGAAGTTCCGCAAGAGCATACGTTGTTTTCACGAACGATTCGCGAAAACCTATTGTTCGGGGACCCAGACGCATCCGAAGAACGCTTATGGCAAGCGTTATCACTCGCATGTTTCGCTGAAGACATCAAACGGATGCCAGAAGGCCTTGAAACATTAGTCGGTGAAAAGGGAGTTTCTTTATCAGGGGGTCAAAAGCAACGTTTGTCGCTAGCACGGGCCTTTCTGCGAAGGAGTGATGTACTGTTGCTGGATGATGCTTTGTCAGCTGTCGATGCAAAAACAGAGCAAACGATCATCGCAAACCTTAAAGCAATGACAGATGCACCGACTTCGATCATCGTGACCCACCGCTTATCCGCCATCACGGACGCCGATCAAGTGATTGTTTTGGAAGAGGGGCATGTTATCCAAAGAGGGACCCATCAGGAGCTGATCGCAGTTCCTGGATGGTACCAAGAGCAATATTATCATCAACAGTTAAAGGAGGACGATCAAGATGTTCTCAACGATTAAGCGCCTGCTGTCTTATGTAGGCTATTACAAAAAACAATTTTCGATCGGTGCAGTATTGCTACTGCTAGGTGCTGCACTGGAATTGACATCACCGCTGATTGCCAAACGATTGATTGACGGCGTCATGACTCCATCGGTTGAGACAGGGAATTTGAATATCCTTTTCTTGATCCAATTATTAGCGGGTTACTTGCTGATCAATTTGATTGGCTCGCTCTTTCGTTATATCAGCTTGCTGCAGCTGCGTAAAATGTCAAATCGCATTGTGAAGAAAATGCGGGACCAGCTTTTTGACCATATGCACCAATTGCCCGTTTCTTATTTTGATCAGATTCCTGCTGGGAAAGTAGTCGCGCGAATCACGAATGACACGGAAGTTTTGCGCTCCAATTTCTATGTGATCGTCATCAGTAATTTGATGAGCAATATCATTCAAATCATTGGGGCTTTCTTGGCACTCTTTTTCCTGAATCATACTCTAGGATTGGCTATGCTTATTCTGATTCCGATTCTGGGTATTTGGCAACATGTCTATACGAAGTATGCTTCCCGTTATAATATTGCCATGCGGGAATATATTTCTCAAATCAGTGGTCAGTTAAATGAATTTGTTCAAGGAATGGCAGTTATTCAGGCCTTTCAGAGAGAAGGCCAACTGCAGAAAGAATTCAATGAAACCGTCGAGAAATGGTTTCAGACAGGTCGAAAGTATCTGTTATTGGATTCGAGTATTGCCTGGGGATTGGGCAATCTTTTGCGGAATTCAACGATCCTGATTCTGATCACGACATTATCGGCATTCTTCTTGGATGGTCGGCTCGCTATCTCCGCAGGTTTGCTTTATGCCTTTATTGATTATATCAATCGACTCTATGACCCAATCGAAGGTCTGGTCCAAACGATCACCAATGTTCAGCAATCGCTAGCTGCTGGCAAACGAGTCTTCGAGTTTGCTGATCAGCCAATTGAAAAACAGCAAGAAGCAGTTATTGCGATCAAAGAAGGAAATGTTTCTTTCAATCAAGTAACCTTTGGATATGACCCAGAGCAAGCTGTTTTACACGAGATTGATTTTCAAGTATCTGCAGGTGAAACAGTCGCATTAGTAGGGCATACAGGATCTGGGAAATCCAGTATCTTGAACTTACTGTTCCGTTTTTATGACCCTCAAGCAGGGACTATCACGATCGATGATCAAGTGATCGAAGCATTCGACCGTCACAGCGTTCGTCGTTCGATAGCGATCGTGATGCAAGATCCCTATCTGTTTACAGGAACGATTGCCAGCAATATCGGTATGAATGATCCGTCAATCACAGAAGAGATGATCCTATCCGCATTAGAAAAAGTTGGTGCCGGTTACCTGCTGACGCGTTACCCGAAAGGTATCCATCATCCCGTCGTAGAAAAGGGCAATGAGTTTTCCAGTGGCGAACGTCAATTGATCAGCTTTGCCCGTGCTTTGGTATTTGATCCAAAAATCTTGATTCTAGATGAAGCAACGAGTCACGTTGATACCGAAACGGAGTCAATCATTCAAAAAGCAATGACAGTCTTGCAAAAAGGACGGACCACTTTTATGATCGCTCACCGCTTATCAACGATTAAGCAAGCTGAGCAAATCCTAGTTTTAGATCAAGGTAGAATCGTTGAACGGGGCAATCATGCCAGTCTGATACAAGCTGGGGGAATCTATCAGCAAATGTACCAAATGCAGTCAGAGCAACTCTGATTCATCAAGGATAAGACTCACTTTTTTAATAAGATAGAAGAAGCGTCAAGCCTAGGAATTTCCTTGTTTGCTTGACGCTTTTTTAGAGCAGTCTTTACTAACCGCTAATCGGTCAATGGCTGGATGTCACTGAGTTTGGCTACGCCGTAGTTGCCCCCTTCTAAAAGTTCGACAGTCGCTGTATTGCTCAGTAAGCGAACGATCTTGATCTTTTGTAAGGTAGGTTGTCCGATTACTTTCGCTAAATAGGATTTACTTGTACAAAGTTCTTCTTTTTTCATAAGCTTCACCTTCTTTTTTAGAGTTATACCATAGAAGTCCTTTTACAAGGAAGGCGTTTCACAAAACATTCAAACTTTTTTCGTAATTTGACAATAGCTGTCTTTATCCAATCCTCTTAAATCAAGACTTACCTGCACAGAAAGAGGAGAAAGAGGAAAAGGACAGCTAACGTTTGTAAAAAGAAAAAATCTGCCGTAGAATGAGAAAAAATAAGCGAAATGAGATGATTGGATGAAAGTTCTTTTAGTGGGACATACCGGAACGTTAGGGAAAATTTTGCTGGCTGGTTTACAAGACAAATCTGTTGAGGTTATCAGGGCGAGTCGAAGTGCAGGGGACTACCGGGTGGAGATTGCTGATCCAGAAAGTATTCGGACGCTGTTTTCAGAGATCGGTACTGTAGATGCTATTATTTCCGCAGCGGGTAGTACCGTCTTCAAACCTTTTGCGGAGTTGACACCGGAAGAAAATCAGCGCTCCATTGACAGCAAGCTGCAAGGCCAAGTCAATCTAGTGTTGATCGGACAGCATTATTTAACGGAGGGCGGCAGTATCACGTTGACCTCTGGCATCATTCAAGACGAGTTTATTCCGATGGGTACTTCTTCGGCATTGGTGAATGGCGCAATCGGTGCTTTTGTTGCTTCAGCGGCGTTAGAAATTGGTCGTGGCATTCGTATCAATGCGGTCAGTCCGAATGCGCTGGCAGGCTCTTGGGAGACCTATGCTCCCTCATTCCAAGGCTTTCTGCCTGTCGCGGATGAAAAAGTTTTTGCTGCCTATGAAAAATCAGTTTTTGGTATCATGACAGGACGGACCTTTACTGTTTATTAAAGCCGTCACTCGCTAAAAAAAGCCGTCAGAAGAAGCAAATTCTTCTGGCGGCGTTTTGGTTTACGAAACAGGTTGTGGGTGAATATCAGGCATCGTTTGGAGTAGATAGTTTCTTGCGAAAGTCACATCCGTGATCCAAGGCAAAACATCTGCCTTCGACAACAAAACAGGCATCCGATCATGGATTGGTGCAATCGTTGCATTGGGCTTGGTCGTCAAAATAATGGATTCATCTTCCGAACCGCTGGCAGTAGAATGGTTCCGATAGAAACCAGCAAGGTAGAGGGGCTCCGAGGAGTCAAAGAGAAACTTGTGCTTATCGCTATCCCACTCATAAAAGCCAGACATTGGAAAGGCACAGCGTTTTTCCAGAAATGGCTTCTTGAAAGTACGTTTTTCTTCTACGGTTTCTGCTCGGGCATTGATTAAAAGTTGGCCTTTTTTGAAACCAGTAAAGCCCCAATGGGTTAGGATCGGTACGATTTGCTGCGTGTCATCGGCAATCAGCGTGACGACCTGGTTGGAAGGGAAAACTTCATCAACAGCGATTTTTTTGTTTTGTTCTTTAGCTATCGTGACTAGTTCTTGATAATAATCAGACAGCTCACCCGTCCTTGGATCAAATAAATATCTCCCACACATGGTGTTTCCTCCTTTTTAGCAATGCTGTGAATTCCGGCTGGTCCACAGATTCAATTTATCAGCAAAAGAGATAGGCGTATAGCAAAATGCTTAGCAGCCATCCTATTTTGGACGAACTGCTTTGCCTTGAGGTTCGTTTGAGATACCATCCATTCCACCGGCATGACCACCAACGAGATTCGCCCGTGCAATCGCTCGTCCGCCTTCTAATTTGCTGGCAGCATGAACGATTGAAGTAAATCCATATTTGGCGCGAATTTTATCGATCAGTAAATCAAGCTTTCGCTGTTTTAGTTGTTCTTCCGGATCTTGGAACAAATCGAGCTGAACGCTTTGGGTAAAAACCAGTCTCGAATAAGTGATCCCCACATGACGAACCACTTGTCCTGTGTAGTATTTGCGAAATAAGAACAGTGCGTGAGCAATCAATAGTTTGGTGTTATCTGTCGCAGGGATTTTCATTTGGTGGGCAAAGCCCTTCTGTGTCTCTCCAAAAGCTGTTCCAATATAGAGATGGATACATTGTGTTTGGCAGCCTTCACGGCGGATTCGGGCGGCGACTTGTTCTGCCATTTCTTTGATAACTAATTCGATCTCGCTCTGCAAGTAATAATTTCGATTTAAGACTTGATTATTGCCATAACTTTTTTCCATTGTCTTTGGGGCTGGTTCTGCTAAAATCGTTCGATCGATCCCGTTGGCATGGTGGTATAATTGTTCCCCAATGATGCCCATACGGCTGCGCAAAAAATCTGGATCAGCATGAGCCAATGCTTTGATCGATTCGATCCCCAACTGAGTCAATCGTTTTTGGGTTCGAGAACCAATCCCCCAAAAATCAGTCATCTGCGAAATTCCCCATACTTTGCTTTCCACATCTTGATATGTCCATTCGGCAATGAAGGTGGGATTTTTCTTTGCTTCGGTATCGAGGGCCAATTTTGCAAGAAGAGGATTATCACCGATCCCGACAGTTACCCGCAGTCCGGTCGCTTTGAAGACATGGGCTTTGATTTTTTCTGCCATTTTGTGCCGCTTCTCGCTTCTAGAAAGAGAAGGATCAGGAAAAAATAAATGTAACGTTTGCGTCACATCCATCAGCGACTCATCAATTGAATAGAGTAAGAGATCTTCATCCGCCACATAGTTCCGATAAACGTTGTTGACTTTCAAATTTTCTTTGATATATAGATTCATGCGAGGTGAAACTTTATATAGATCCGGGTGGTTGGGCAAGTTGTCAGCACGAGTGACATTGGTGATCCCCAGAACAGTTTTCGCCATTGGCGAAGCTGCCAAGACTAATCCGTTTCCTGTGTTATCTGAATGAGACATGACTACTAGCAAGGCGGTCAAAGGATCTAGCCCTCTCTGGACACATTCGACAGATGCATAGAAAGATTTTACATCAATGAACAAAATATCCCGTAACGGTTCTTCTTCATAATTAAATCTCCCCATCAAAAACGCCTCCCTAGTTGTATAATACAAACATACGTTCTCTTTTGTAAAGCGAACACACCTTAAAACTTTTGATTTTTGTAAAATCATCGCGGCAATTAAAAACAGCTGCAACAAAAAAAGCCCTTGAGAAGGGCTTTAATGACATAAAAGCAGAACAGAAGCTGGCGCTAATAATCACGCGATGAGCTATCCTGTAATTTTTTCATTGCAGAAAAACAAGAGGGAATTTCCGTGACAAACTAAAATGAGTTTCGGCTGATGACGACAAACAATAGCTGGTTTTTTATTGTACTTTTCGTCAAACCTTCATTCTTTTTCGTTATAATAAAGGTATAGTGAATGAACGAACAAAAGGCTTAGATAAGTAATGCAAGCGATTACTGAACGTTGCCGCTATCTACTGGAATCCCTAGTGTAAAGGTCGTTCCATAGACGGTGCTTTTTACTTGTAAGATCCAATCGTTTTTCTTAGCAATCGATGAGACGATGAATAAGCCGAGACCAGTTCCATTGGACTCTGTCTTCGTTGTGAAAAAAGGCGTGAACATTTTACTTTCTATTTCTTTCGGGATCCCTGGACCATTATCTGTCACGGTAAGTTGCGCAAAATGTTTGTCGCAATAAGCAAGTGAATGGTTTTGGAATGCTGTCAACTGCTTATCTGCTGCTGCACTAAGTCTGACTTGGATGTGCGGGTTTTCTGGCTGAGCCTGATAAGCATTGGTGATCAAATTGTATAAAATAACTTGTAAGTCACTGGCTTCAATGAGTGCAGTGCCCACAAAAGAAGCTTGATAGGACAATGTGACTTTCTTTGGTACGAGTACGCGCATGGTGTCAATGGCTCCTGATACCACTTCTTCGATCGAGAGGGATTCTTTCGTTTTGATTCCAGTCTTAGTAAAGCGCAATACATTCGTAGACAGGTTTTGGCCTTTTTGCGCTGCTTGGTAGACTTCATTTAGATCAGCAACGAGCGCTTCGTTTGACTGGTATTCTTCAATCAACAGTTGCAGATTTCCGATCATCGGAGTAAGAAAATTATTCATGTCATGAACAATGGTAGTGGTTAGCAGACCTACTGTTTCCAATTGCGATTTTTGCATCATTGATTTTTCAAGGGCATGCTTTTCCTTCAAAAAATTTTGCCGTTCAACTAAACGCAGATTTTCGATATAGGTCCGGTTTTGGCGATTGTAATGACTAAAACTGACTGCTAAAAGAATGATGATTGCTAAGAGAATGGTCAGTAAGCCAAGTATGATCAGATTTTTTTGCAGTGCGAGTCCATTTCGTTCATAAAAGTCCGATGAACTGGCAACGATCCAGCGTGCATCCCCAACCGTAATCCATTCATAGGCTGAGATTTTTAAAACTTTTTTGGGGTCTTCTTCTGTCCACCAGTAAGAATTGTAGCTTAATGTTCCTTTTTCATTGGTCTTTTGGACATCTTCTAAATGAGCCAAATCGCTGTAGTCGAGGTCAGGATATTTCAGCTTTCGCCCATTGATGATGTCTAATCCGATTTGTTCGGTGGAAGGGTGCATGAGCACTTTCATTTCTTCATTTTTGACCATCGTATAGCCATTTTGGTTTTCTGTTGTGTCAATCTCTTGCTGATATAGCTCTTCAAGATTGATTGGCAGAACCAAGATAGATTGAAGCACATGATGCTTGTCATAGACCGGTCGATATAAATTGACATAAGACGTATCATCAGCAAAGTAAGCTTCGCCGTTTTGAAGAACCGAACCCTTTAAAGCTTTGAGATAAAGGGGATCTTGATCAAAAGCCGTGACTTTGACAGGTTCTTTAACAAATTGGTCAGCATGGATGTCTTTGCCAGAAAGGAGAGTGCCCGTTGGTGAAACAAGATATAATCCGGCGGCAGCCGAGGTCTTGAATAGGAGACTGTTGTCCAACTGAGTGTCTTCGATCAGTTCATGGTAATTTTTTTCATTAAAAATATTCGAAGCATAATCTTCCAGTGCTAAAGTGTAAGATTTGATTTCCAATCGCAATATTTTGATTACAGAGTCATTGATTTTGGCTAGTTGATTCTCCCCCATTTTTAACGCATGTTTTTGTGTCTGCTGATAGCTGTTTGCTGTGATGACCATTCCTAATACAGTCAAAAAGAGGACGGTCATCATTCCTAGAACAAGCAATCTGCTTGAAGGCTTTTTCATAAAAAACGCTCCCTTTAATAATTTGATCCAAAGAACTAGGAGGAAAAAAAGTGAGAAACGAAAAAATTCTTGTCGTTGATGATGATCCAGCAATACGACGATTGATATGGAAATCACTCCAATCGACCGGAATCTTGATTTATCAAAGTGATTCGGTTGAAAAGACAGTCGATATCATGACACGGGTAAAATTTGATTTATTTTTATTGGACATTAGTTTAGAACATGAAAACGATGGGTACTATCTTGCTCAGATTATACGTGAAGAAGATCCACTTGTCCCGATCATTTTTCTCAGTGGCAAGAAAAATGAAGAAGACATCATTACTGGATTGGAAATGGGTGGAGATTATTATATTACCAAGCCATTTTTGCCTAACTTATTAAGAGCACAAGTAACAGTGACCCTTGATAGAGGGCAAGTTATCAAAGAGCATCGTGCCCTTTCAAAAGAGAGCAAAATCATGATTGGAGATTTCTGCTTTGACAAGTCTCGCTACCAACTCTACAAAAAGGAAGAACCAATCAAGCTCTCATCCAAGGAAACAAAATTGATGCAATTTTTTATAGAAAACCCGGATCAAGTTTTTTCGAAAGAACAAATCTATCAAAGCGTATGGAACGGCAGTGAGCTAGACGCAAATACGGTCATGGTTTTTATCAATCATTTAAGAAATAAGATTGAAGATGATCCAAAGCAAGCTCGCTATATCAAGACAGTATGGGGATTAGGCTATACCTTTTTGCCCGATGGTGTTTAAAGGATCTCTTCTAGTTGAGCAAAATAAATACCTAATGCCAATAGATCTGCAGAACCTCCAGGACTTAAGTGGCGTTGAGTCAAAATCCTATCATAGCTTTGTAATTCATCAAGCAATTCTTCTTTTGAGAAGGTGGCTTGGTGAATTTTTT
>NZ_JBDGBK010000002.1:0-85690 GCF_040910045.1 Enterococcus sp. RTP21361st1_A6_RTP21361_211029
GTAAAATTACGTTAAGTCTTATTTCTAAGGGGGATAGTAAATGATTGAATTGAAACATGTAAGTAAAACGTACGGAACAAAAAAAGCATTGAAGGACCTTTCTTTGACGATTCAGCAAGGTGAGATCTTTGGTTTTTTAGGACATAATGGTGCGGGAAAATCAACGACCATCAAGAGTCTAGTTAGTATTTTACAGCCGACGAGTGGCGAAATCGTTTTTGATGGCAAAGCATTAGCCCAATACCGAGAAGAAATAAAAAAACAGATTGCTTATGTCCCGGATTCACCGGACATGTTTTTGCAGTTGACCGCCGGAGAATATTGGGATTTGATCGCAGCTGCTTATGAAGTACCGGAAACCCAAAAAAAGGTACGCTTAAATGAACTGGGACAGTTATTTGATATGACGACGCATGCAGAAGAAACGCTAGCCAGTTTTTCCCATGGTATGCGGCAAAAAACCATTCTAATTGGAGCATTACTGCCGGATCCGGATATTTGGATCTTAGATGAGCCTTTGCAGGGATTAGACCCGCAGGCAGCGTTTGATCTAAAAGAAATGATGAAAGCACATGCTGCGAAAGGCAAAACGGTTATTTTCTCGACGCATGTCTTGGATACTGCCCAACAGCTTTGTGATCAGTTAGCTATTTTGAAAAAAGGCGAATTGCTTTATAACGGTTCTGTCGATGAATTGCTTGCACAAAATCCAGATCTTTCTTTGGAAGCGATCTATTTAAAAATGACAGGTAGAGGCGCGGAAGAGCCATCGTTGACAGAAAATGGAGGCGAGTTCAGATGAACAAGCGACAGTTATTGACGTTGACAAGCGTCAATCTTCGGTACGCCAATCCGCAAGTCACAGATAAAGCCCGTAAAAAAGGAAAAAGCGGGACACAATTGACTCGTTATTTGATCCAACAATATGTATTATCAGGTTTCGTTTTTTTAGTGATTTACGGTCTAACAATGATCGCACTGGATTTCAGCCGTTTGCCAGGTTTTTTCACTTATTATGTTGCTCTTTTTGGCGTTCTAGGATTTTCTCAAGGAATCTCGTCCATTTTTAATGTCTTCTTTGAGAGTCAAGACTTGCCTGCATATTTGCCATTGCCTTTCCGGCAAGCAGAAATTTTCACCGCCAAGATTCTTGTTGTCTTTTTAACAGTGGCACCATTTGTTTTTCCGTTATTTGTCTTATTTCTTTTAACAGGAATGCGTTCACAGGTCTTTATTCTGCTCACGCTTTTGTTAGCGATTGTGCTCTTTTTATTATTTCTCGTGATTGTTTTTAGTATTTGTAGTTTGATCGTTTTTGGATTAGCTCGAACAAAATTGTTTCGTGAACATAAAAAAATGATGACCAGCTTGTTGTTGGGAATTTCTATGATCGTAGTAGTGGTAGGGATCTTGATGATGAATCAAACCAGTTCCTACGATACACAGATCATGGATCGCGGGGCCATTGCCTTTTTACTGCCATTTTTCTATATCATGCACAGTCCCTTTGCAGTTGCAGGAATCGGGAGCTTTGCTATTGTTCTAGTGGTTTGTTTGTTGCTGCTAGGAGCGATTCGGTTCTTTATTTTACCGAAGTTTTATGATCAGGTGGCGATGGCTGTGCCCGACCATGGAAGCGTGCGACGGAAGCAGAAATCCGGGCAAGGATTGTCGCAGATGTTATTCAGTTATAATTCCCAGCTGGTTCGTGATCCCAACTTGATTATGCAAGTATTGTCCACTTCACTGATGACACCGATCATTTTTATTGTGACATTTGCATTGAGCGGTACGTTTGATCTAGGACAAATGGATGCTCGTTTTTGTGGAGTGTTCTTTTTGGCAGGTATCGCATTAGCTGTGATGATGGTCAATCCAACCTCTTTTATCAGTACCTTGATTTCATTGGATCAGCAAAATTTTCTGTTTGTTCGTTCATTGCCGTTGTCTATGAAAAAATATTTACAAGCAAAATTCCGATTTGGCCTAATGCTTCAAATGGTTTTGACTGGCGGGATTGCCTTATTGGCGATTTTGCTCTTTAAGATGCCGATCCTATTGGCAACGACTTTCTTTCTAGGTACGTTACTTGGTTGTTACTTGCTATGCTTAAAATATTTTGCCCGTGATTATCGCTTGCTTTTGCTTGATTGGACCAATGTCAGTCAATTGTTTACCCGGGGTGCCGGAAGTGTGGGAATGATCGTCGGTATGATGGTGGCACTTCTCCTTAGTATTCTGTTACTCGTCGGTTACGGTTTTGCAGCAACGATGATTCCATTTTGGCTCTTGAATGGTCCAGTCTTGCTAGTTCTGTTAATTGGTAGCGTGCTATGGCACAACTACTATCAAAGAAAATTTTGGCAGTTGATTCACTGAGTCTAGTCGTCATCAATAGCGCATAGAAAAAGAAATAGATTTAATCAGAAAATTCAGAAAAAAGACTTTACAAGTATTCAGAAACATGATTAGATAATAAATAACCTATTACTTTGCTTTCATTTTTTGCTGGCAAGCTTGCTCCACAGGCTTGTTGCAAGAGACTGTGCCAAACGTCATACTGATTAGAAGGAACCAGAAGTTGTCCGCTTCAAGAAAGACAGCTGGGTCATTTTGAGCTGAGACGGATGGCGCAGTTTTTTTAATGGCTAAAACTAACAAATCGTGAAAAATAGAAAAAAACACTCTGACAAGAACCTTTTTGTCAGAGTGTTTTTGTTTTTGATTTGAGTATGTGTTGGTTCATTCAGAGATTATGCTTCCTCTTTTTCGTTGGTTGTTGGCAGATGATTGTCAAGGTCTGTCCGTACGACCAATACGTCACAAGAGGCATGACGGATTACATACTCAGAGACTGAACCAATAAAAATTCGTTCGACGGCATTGAGACCAGTAGCGCCGATCATGATTAAATCGATTTGATTATCTTCTGGTAATTGTTTCGCAATGATTGGTTTTGGCGAACCGTATTCGATGACAGTCTTTACTGCAGTTACTTGGTTCTTACGGGCATAGTCTTCATAATCTTTCAATGTTTGCTTAGCCATTTCAGTCGCTTGCTCAGCCAACATGCCATCAAAGGAAGAAACAGTTTGAAAGGCACGGGTATCGATTACATGGGCTAGTACCAGTTCAGAATTGTTCCGTTGGGCCACATTGACCGCTTTTTTAAAAGCTAATTCTGACTCACTTGAGCCATCGACTGCAACCATGATTCGTTGATATTGTTGTAACATATGAAACACTCCTCTCAGATAACTTCATCTTTATTGTAAAACTTTTTGACTAAAAAGAAAAACCTAATTATCTGTTTTTTTCATCTTACGGGCAAACAGCAAACTGAATGAGGCAGAAGTAATCATTAACACTGCTAAATAAACGAGGGCAATCAATTTTTTGTCTAAAAAAGCCACGATGATTGCAAGAATACCTAAAACACCATGAAGATAGCCATAAATGGTCAAAAAAGTTTGATTTTTAGTATTTTCAGGAATAAGGGAAAAGAAAATGGCATGTTTTGTTAACAGTAAGTAGCAGACGCCAAACAACAAAACAGCAGCAATCAAAAATAATAGAAAAATCATCCGTGAAATCCGTCCTTCTCTTATAAGATAGTTTTAGTATAGCGAAGTGCTAAAGGAATAGCAAAAAGCACAAAAAAGCCATCTGTCTAAAACAGATGGCACATTCAATAAAGAATGGGTAATATCCGTAGATGCCGTTCTTTTTCCCGTAGTATTGATCCCGCAAATTCTAGCAGGTGGGTTCCACGGTCTAAGCATCGAACTACCAAATGAAAAGGCATGTTACCAGCTTTGACACAAGACGGATCCCAATATATCAATAAAAATGTTCGGTCAACACACAGATGGGACAACTCGTACATCACAGAATTCCCACCTTCATAGTAGCATAGGACAACAAAAGTAGCAATAAAGAAGATTGAAAACGGTGACAAAAACCTTTTTCGCTTCCATGAAGCGGCTGCTGAGGGTTAGGTCTGTTTTTTTCGTTGCTGCAATTGTTGATATCTTTGACCTAGAGCTTGCTCGTATTTTCCGGTAGCCTTTGGCTGATAATAGTGAGCTTGCTTGATTTTATCGGGTAAGTATTGCTGATCGACCCACGCATCATCAAAGTTGTGCGGGTATTGATAACCGACGCCTCGGTTCAAGGCTTCAGCTCCTTTGTAATGACTGTCTCTTAGATGATCAGGGACATCCCCGGCATTGCCTGCACGAATATCTGCGATGGCAGCGTCTAGTGCCATATAAGCCGAGTTGGACTTAGGGGATAGACAAAGGTCGACCACAGTATCTGCTAAAGGGATCCTCGCCTCAGGTAAGCCTAATCGTTCCGCTGCTAAGACAGCATTGACTGTTCGAGCAGCTGCCGCTGGATTGGCCAACCCGATATCTTCATAACCGATCACCATCAAACGCCGGCAGATGATTGCCAAGTCTCCTGCTTCTACCAGACGACCCAGATAATGGAGTGCCGCATCAACATCACTGCCGCGGATCGATTTTTGAAAAGCAGAGATGACATCATAATGGGCATCGCCATCTTTGTCATGGGTCAATGCTTTGCGCTGAACACACTCTTCAATAATTGGCAAAGTCAAATGGATTTTCCCATCAGAACTTGGCGGCGTGGAGCGAGCAGCGAGTTCTAATCCATTGAGTGCACTGCGGAGATCCCCATTGGTCGCTCGTGAAAGATGGAGACGAGCTTCTTCTGTCAACTGGATCGATTCTGTTCCCAAGCCACGTTCTTTATCAGCTAAAGCCGCATCAATGGCGGCTAAAATATCTGATTCTTGCAATGGTTTTACTTCAAAAATCTGTGTACGACTACGGATGGCTGGGTTGATAGTGATATAAGGATTTTCAGTTGTGGCCCCGATCATAATGATTTTTCCGCTTTCTAAATGAGGCAGTAAGAAATCTTGCTTTGTTTTATCCAGACGATGGACTTCATCCAAAAGTAAAATGACTGTGCCGCTCATTTTGGCTTCTTCGGCGACGATTTGAAGGTCTTTTTTCGTATCAGTCGCAGCATTCAGCATGCGGAATGCGTAACGTGTCGAACCGGCGATTGCACTAGCGATACTTGTTTTTCCGGTCCCTGGTGGACCATACAGGATCATGGAAGAGAGCATCTTGGCCTCAACCATCCGGCGAATGATCTTTCCGGGGCCAACTAAATGCTGTTGACCTACGACTTCATCAAGGTTGCGGGGACGCATGCGGTACGCAAGTGGTTGCTGCATAATAAGCTCCTTTCTTTTTTCTTTAGTATATCATAAGAACGTATATTCCCATAAGGAAGCGGGTATTTTGCTATTGAAACTAGTCAGTGGCGATAGAAAGGTCAAACAATTGATAAGATGGTCGTAATCAATAGTAAGTTCCTTGAGAATTGTGTAAAATAAAGAAGGTGAAGAAAATGAATGAAATTGAACAATTATTTGCACAACAATCAACAACAGCGATTGCCCGGCAATTATTAGGGATGTATCTGGAACATGAGACGCCCAGTGGGAAATTAGGCGGTTATATCGTCGACTGTGAAGCTTATTTAGGACCAGAAGATCTGGCTGCTCATAGTTTCGGGATGCGTAACACGCCACGAGTTCGAGCAATGTATGAAAAGCCGGGAACGATTTATTTATATACGATGCATACTCATTTGATTTTGAATTTTATCACACAGCCTGAAGGCATTCCCCAAGGGATCATGATCCGCGGCGTGGAGCCCGTCGAAGGAATCGCACAAATGGAGATAAATCGCAGTAAATCCGGTCCTGATCTCTCGAACGGACCTGGAAAGCTCGTGAAAGCTTTGGGAATTACGCCTGATTATTATGGCCATTCAATTTTTACAAGTCCACTGCATCTTGTCAACGAGAAACGGCGAACACCGAAAGAAATACTCGCTGTTCCCAGAATCGGTATCCCGAATAAAGGGGAGTGGACCCATAAGCCGCTGCGGTTTGTCGTAGCAGGTAATCCATATATTACCAACAGCAGAAAATCTGCTGTCCAGCCAGATCACGGCTGGCAATAGGAAAGAAGGAACGTATAATGGCTAAAGAAACAATGCTGACTTATTTGGACAGACAATTAACAAAAAAAATCCCTGAGTACGATGTTGCCCTTGATTGGGATGCAAGAAACCATACCATCGAACTTGTTTTACGCTTATTTGCAGAGAACCCGAATCATTTGCAGGTAGATGATGTCCAAGGAGTAGCCTCTGAAGAAGAGATCATCGAATTTGAAGACGGTATTTTATTGTTTGATCCCCAAAAGTCTTCCTTTGCAGAAGAGGACTTTTTGGCAGTCATTCCCTACGCAGGCAAAAAAGGAATCCAAAAAGCGTTGCTGGATGCTTTGGTTGATTACATCAAAGAGATTCTGACGGAGGGAGAAAGTGATTTACTAGATTTTCTAAACGATGAGAGTGAAGAAGCGGTCTTCGAACTAGTTTTCGATCAAGATCAGTTGTTAGACCGTATGAATACTTACCAAGAAAGCGATGGGGAATCGTATATTCCTTATCCAAGTTATTAAGGAGCAGATAGATGAAATGGAATGAAGTGAAAGTAGCTACTGCAAGTGAAGCAGTTGAAGCGGTCGCCAACATTTTGATGGAACAAGGGGCCAGTGGTGTAGCAATCGAAGATGTTCTTGACATTGAAAACTTTAAAAGCGATGCCTATGGTGAAGTGTTAGACAAAGAAACCTATACAACGCTGGATGAAGGCGCCCAGGTAACGGCTTATTTCCCCGAGACTATCTTTTTACCTGAAATTTTGCCATTTATTGAGGCGGCGATCGCTCGTTTACCGGAATATGGGTTAGCAATTGGCAAAAATGAGATTACCTCCAGCGAAGTAGTAGAGGAAGAGTGGGCGACTGCTTGGAAGAAATATTATCATCCAGTACGGATCACTCGTTATTTGACGATTGTACCCAGCTGGGAACAATATGAAACGACGGACCCTGCCGAGAAAATCATTACGCTAGATCCAGGAATGGCTTTCGGAACTGGTACCCATCCGACGACGCGCTTGACGTTACAGGCGTTAGAAATGTATTTACGAGGCGAGGAAACGGTCCTGGATGTTGGAACCGGATCAGGGGTTTTAAGTATTGCCAGCCGCCACTTAGGGGCCAATCAAGTATATGCCTATGACCTTGACGAGGTGGCTGTTCGGGCGGCAAAAGAAAATATGGCACTAAACTCAGTTGCCGAAGCAGTGAATGTTGCTGCCAATGACCTTTTAACAGGTATTGAAATCGAATCAGACATTATTGTAGCGAATATTTTAGCTGATATCATCTTACTGATGATCCCAGATGCTTGGCGGTTGCTGAAGCCTACCGGAACATTAATTGTTTCTGGAATCATCGAAGCGAAAAAACAACTTGTGATCGATGCCATGACAGAGCAAGGATTTGTTGTTGACCAAATCTTGAATCAAAAAGATTGGTATGCGATCGCACTAAAAAAACCAGAGTAGGGAATGTCATATGCAGCGATATTTTTTGAATGAGGATTATGAGGCGAAGCCTGTTTATGTAGTAGAGGGAGAACCGTTTCATCACATGGTACGTGTGATGCGGATGGTTCCGGATGATTGTGTCTACTTGGTCTTTCAAGACCAAGTAGCGATCCTCGCGAAAATCCAGCAGATCGATGAACAAGTGGTTCATTTGATTGAAGTAGAAAAGGAACAGCAAGACAAAGAATTACCGATTCATGTTACGATCGCCAGCGGGTATCCTAAAGGAGATAGATTGGAATTGATCGTCCAAAAAGGGACAGAATTGGGTGCCGCTAAATTTATCGGTTTTCCCGCCCAATCCTCGGTAGTTAAGTGGGACCATAAGAAACTCCAAAAGAAACAGCAGCGGCTGCAAAAAATTGCCCAAGAGGCTGCTGAACAAGCGCAGCGGCAACGAGTACCGATCATCCAACTGGCTGCTTCGGACAAAGAGTTGTGGGATAGTCTTTCAAGCTATGACTATGTGATCGTTGCTTATGAGGAATCTGCTAAAAGCGGCGAGAATGCCAAACTGATTGATATTTTGTCCAAAGCAGCGCCCGGCAGCAAAATCTTAGCAATTTTCGGACCCGAAGGTGGGCTGACACCTGCTGAAATCACTCGTGCTGAATCTCAAGGTGCTGTGATCTGTGGGTTAGGGCCACGTATTTTGCGAACCGAAACCGCCCCATTTTATTTTTTGAGTGCTGTCAGCGTACTAACTGAATTAGTAAGGAAGTGATCAAGTGACGCAATTCAAAGACAAGCTTAGTTTTCGATTTTTACAAGCTGGACTGACGGATTGGTTGTTAAAAGATACGTTTACTGAATTTAAGACACTTGGTGTCCAAGAAGTCATCGTGTTGCCTAGTGATTTGCGCAGAGCGAAGCAGTTAACTGAAGGCTCCGAGATCCAAGTCGGCTGTGCAGTTGATTTTCCCTTGGCACAAGGAACAATCGCTAAGAAAGCTTTTGAGATCGGTCATTCCTTTATGGATGGCGCTGATTTTTTAGAAGTCTGGCTACCAGCGGCTTTGTTGGTGGAAAAAGAACGGACGGCTGATCTGGCGGAGTTAATGGAGACAAGCCGGTCACTGGCTTTGTCTGGTGGTGAGATCCGCTGGGCTGTCAATACTTCACTTATGAATGAGTTGACAAAGATCCAAGTAGCACAGCGTTTGAAAGCATGGGACTGGCCTAGTATTACTCTTGGTCAGCAGTTAACTGTTTCAGATGCGTTGCATGATGTCTCGATTTTTGCTTTAGATGGAGGACCGCAACTGACGATCCAAGTCAACACGGCAGCGTCTGTTACGGATCAGAAATCACTTGCAGAACTTTTACAGGCAGGGGCGGCAAAAATCGGCGTGCCCTTTACAGAGTCAGCGTTACTGTTGAATGAATAAACCGGTATTTTGTCTCGCTTGACCAGAATAGAGAGAATTGAAAAAAACAAGAAAAATTTGTATAATGACACTAATCATAAAAGAAGATGGCCAGGCAGAAGCGCATTGCTTCAAGAGTTCTGCTATTCAGAGAGTTGGGGATAGCAGAATTCTTTAGAAGCGGCTTCTGTCTTGCTTTTTGAAAATAGGAAAAAAGGAGGCGCGTTTCATGGCAAAAGAAGTGATATTATCCGGACCTGGTGTGATCAAGCTCGTGGCCCATTATATGAGTGAAGAACATGTTGCATTTGTACAGAAAGCTTTAGATTATGCGACAGAAGCCCACAAAGATCAGTTTCGCAAGTCCGGCGAGCCTTACATCATCCATCCTATTCAAGTAGCAGGGATTTTAGCGGAACTACAAATGGATCCTCATACAGTCGCCACTGGTTTTTTACATGATGTGGTAGAAGATACGGAAGTGACCCTAGCAGATCTAAAAGAAGTCTTTGGTGCAGATGTAGCGATGCTGGTCGATGGTGTGACAAAATTAGGGAAAATCAAATACAAATCCCATGAAGAACAGCTAGCAGAGAATCATCGCAAAATGCTGATCGCGATGGCTCAAGATTTGCGCGTGATCATGGTCAAATTAGCGGACCGCTTACATAATATGCGTACATTGAAACACCTGCGGGAAGACAAACAACGGCGAATCGCCCAAGAAACGATGGAGATTTATGCACCATTGGCGCATCGTTTAGGGATCAGCCGTATCAAGTGGGAGCTAGAAGATATTTCACTACGTTATTTGAATCCACAACAATATTATCGGATCGTTCACTTGATGCAAACCAAGCGGGAAGAACGGGAAGCTTATGTGTCGGAAACCGTTGAACAGATTCGACTTGCAACTGAAGAACTAGATATTTTTGCTGAGATCTATGGTCGTCCGAAACATATCTACTCCATTTACCGCAAAATGAAAGACCAGAAGAAACAATTCAATGAAATCTATGATCTTTTGGCTATTCGGGTAATCGTTGATTCAATCAAAGATTGTTATGCTGTTTTAGGAACGATCCACACAAAATGGAAACCAATGCCAGGTCGATTTAAAGATTACATTGCGATGCCTAAAGCGAATATGTATCAGTCACTACATACGACAGTGATCGGTCCCAAAGGCAATCCAGTAGAAATCCAGATTCGTACCCATGAGATGCATGAGATTGCTGAATTCGGGGTTGCTGCTCACTGGGCATATAAAGAGGGTAGAACCGAGAAAGTCAAAGCAGACAAAATGACCCAGCAAGTCGGTTGGTTCCGCGAAATTTTGGAACTCCAGGATGAAAGCTACGATGCTTCTGAATTTATGGAAGGTGTCAAAGGGGACATTTTCAGTGACAAAGTATATGTATTCACACCGAAAGGCGATGTCACAGAATTGCCTCAAGGTTCAAGTCCGCTGGATTTTGCCTACAGTATTCATACCGATATCGGGAACAAAACCACTGGTGCAAAAGTGAATGGCAAGATGGTCCAGTTGGATTACAAATTGAAAAATGGCGATATCATTGAAATTTTGACATCACCAAATTCATTCGGACCAAGCCGCGACTGGATCAAGCTTGTAGCTACCAGCAAAGCTAAAAACAAGATCAAACGTTTTTTCAAGGCCCAAGATCGTGACGAAAACATCATCAAAGGGCACGAAGCAGTGGTCAAAACATTGCAAGACATGGGCTTTGTACCAAAAGAATTTTTAACGAAAAGCAAGATGGCAGAAGCCTGCGAACGATTTAATTATCAAACAGAAGATGATTTATTTGCTTCTGTCGGTTTTGGCGAAGTGAGTCCAACTACACTGGCCAATCGTTTGACGGAAGAAGAACGCCGTGAGAAGCAGATCGAAAAACAAAAACAACAAGTACAAGACATGATCAATCAGCCAGCGAAGAAAGAACCAGAGAAAATGAAAGTCCGCCATGAAGGCGGGATCGTGATCGAAGGCGTGGACAACTTACTGATCCGAATCTCTCGTTGCTGTAATCCAGTTCCTGGTGATGCCATTGTCGGGTATATCACGAAGGGCCGCGGCATCTCGATCCATCGCAGTGACTGTCCGAATGTCCAAAGCAAAGAGATCGTCAATCGTCTAATCGATGTCGAGTGGGAAGATACTTCTAACAGCGGCAAAGAATACGATGCAGATCTGGAAATCTATGGTTATGATCGTTCCGGATTGTTGAATGATGTCTTGCAAACAGTCAACGCTGTTACTAAACGATTGGTCAGTGTGGAAGCGAAAACCAACAAAGACAAGATGGCCACCATTAGAATCACGGTCTCAATTCAGAACCTAACACATCTTAAGTCAATTGTGGACAAAATCAAACAAATCCCAGAAGTATATAGTGTCAGAAGAACAAAGGGGTGAGACGCGAGACATGCGAGCAGTCATTCAACGTGTAAGTGAAGCCAGTGTTGCAATCGATGGAACTACTGTAGGAGCAATCCAAAAAGGTTTTTTAGTTCTCTTGGGAATCACTCATGAAGATAGCCAAGAAGATGTGGATTACTTGGTTCGAAAAATCAAAAATTTGCGGGTGTTTGAAGATGAAGCGGGAAAAATGAATCAATCGATTGAAGCAATCGAAGGTGCTATTTTGAGTATCTCGCAATTCACATTGTATGGCGAGACCAAAAAAGGAAACCGTCCAAGCTTTATTCAAGCTGCCAGACCTGAAGTGGCTACACCATTGTACGAAGCTTTCAATGCGGGTCTGCACGCTGCAGGTATCGAAGTGGCTACGGGTCGCTTTGGCGCAGACATGCAAGTGTCATTAATCAATGACGGTCCTGTAACGATCCTGATCGATACGAAGGAAAAATAGGCTGCGTTCACAACGACTGCCTATCCAACATGCCAAAAGAACCAAAGCAAATAGTTTAAAGAGGACTGCCAACATGCAAGTTGGTAGTCTTTTTTTAGTGGAAATAAGTCCATCTTGTAGCACTTCTGGTACCAACCCTTTTGTCTTTGGACTATCTTACAAAACTGTAAGATAGTTCTTTCTGATCAGAAATAGTTATTTAAGAGCTGAATCTATTCCTTTTCGTAATGGTAGCAGTTACAAAAAAGTTATTTATTTTTATCCATCCCTAAAAAACTTTCAATAAATTAGATTGTCCTTAAAGCGCAAATGTGAAATAATAGTTAAAAAAATAATGTCACTGGAGGAAATGACAATGAATTTTTGGCAGCGTGCATTAAAAAGTGTTACTCGCAGGAAAGGGAAGTCGTTTATTTTATTTTTAGTCATCTTTATTTTAGGTAACGTGATCGCAGGTGCGGTAGCTGTGCAGCAGTCTACTATGAATGTGGAACGGGAAACGAAAAAGAAAATGGGCAACGTTGCTACAGTCGAGTTTGATTATGAGCAGTTTGAGAAAGACAATTCAGGAAAATCAGATGAGGAAGTTTATTCTGAAGAAAATAGTCCGAAAACGCCAAAAACGGCGGACTATGACAAAGTGGGAGAATTAGATTACGTCAAATATTACGACTATACCATGATGGGTTGGTTAGAGACCAAGAAATTCAAAGCCTATACAACAGAAGATGAATCTTTTGGCATGGCGGGCGGCAATTATTTTAATTTAAAGGGCGGCAATCGACCACAGCCATTAGATATGGAAGAAGGCAACATCAAGCTGATCGATGGAGAAGTGTTTAGTGAAAAAGACTTGTCAGAAACCACTAACTCGATTTTGATTAGTAAAGAAGTCGCTGAAAAAAATAATTTGTCGGTTGGCGATCAATTTGTTTGGGATATGTATAGTGAAGTCCCTCAAGATCCGATGGGTGACAGTGATGATAGTACGGCTACTTCAGATGATGAAGATGCAGAGAGTGAAAGTGCAGAAATCCAAACAAAAGTTGTCACAGCTGATTATCCTGTCAAAATTGCAGGGATTTTTAGTGTAGTTAAAAAGGAATCGGCCAATAGTAATCCTTCGCAAGAAGAAAAATCCAATCAAATCTGGCAAGCTGTTGAACAGATCAATACGATTTATGCTGCCAATCAGTTGGTGAAAGATTTTAGTAAATTCCAAAACGAAAAATTGTGGGGAGATACGGTAATGGCCGAAGATACGGAGGCCGAACCGGAAGAGTATTATCAAGCGATGTATGTTTTGAACTCTACCGACGATGTTGAAGCATTCAAACAAGAAGCCAATCCATTATTACCAGATTACTATCATGTGGTAGCTTCCACAGATCAATACGATCAGATTGCCGGAGGAATGAATCGTCTGGGAACGATTTCCCGCTATATCGTGATTGTTGCTGCTATTGCTACGGTCTTTATCATTTCATTAGTCGTTCTATTGTTTTTGCGAGACCGCAAGCAGGAATTAGGGATCTATCTATCTTTAGGAGAAGGCCGTGGGAAAGTGATTGGGCAAATCGTTATTGAAGTGGTGCTCGTCAGCTTAGTCGCTCTAATCTGCTCATTGGTGACGGGAAATCTATTAGGAAGTGCGGTTTCTCAAACATTGATGCAAAGTGACTGGATGACGAATCTGTCCCAAACGGATACCTATTCCATTTCAAGCACAATGATGACAAATACTCTCAGCTATGCGGATGTCCAAAGTGCTTATAAAGTCACTTTTTCTATGGGGTATGTCATCACCTATCTTTTATTGGGATTAGGTACAGTCTTATTGTCTGCAATCTTGCCGTTGTTGTATATTCTACGGCTGAATCCAAAGAAAATCATGATGTAGGGGGAAGAAAAAATGGCTTTGTTGGAAACAAAAGAAGTAGATTACTATTATCAAGATGGCGATCAGCGGCGCTATATTTTGAAAGAAACATCGGTGGCGTTTGAAAAAGGCAAGTTTTATGCCATTTTAGGACAGTCAGGGTCAGGAAAAACCACATTTCTCTCTTTGATCAGTGCGTTGGATACACCTAAAAGTGGCGCTGTTTTCTTTAATGGAGAAGATATTCAAAAAATCGGACATGAGAAATATCGCCGAGACGATATCAGTATCATCTTTCAAAGTTACAATTTGATTCCTTACCTGTCTGCGGTAGAAAATGTTCTAGTCCCAATGTCGATCACGGATAATCAATTGCCGGAGAACCAGCGGGAAGTCGCATACAATTTATTGGACTATATTGGGATCACGAAAGAAAAAGCAGATCGTTTAGTCAATCAGTTGTCTGGTGGGGAACAGCAACGGGTGGCAATAGCTCGTGCACTGGCGACGAATGTTGATATTATTTTGGCAGACGAACCAACGGGTAATTTAGATGAAGAAATGGAACAGGAAATCATCGATATTTTTAAAGATTTGGCTCATATGCATAACAAATGTGTGATTGTTGTGACCCATGCGAATGAAATCGCCCAACAAGCAGACGAAGTACTCTATTTGCGTAAAGGTGTGTTGAATAAAGATGAGTGATTTTTTATCAAATTTCAGTCCTGGTAATTACGATGGCAAGAAGCAAAGCTCTCCTAAAGAAACTGAGTTTGACGAAAAAACAGAGCGTAAAGCAGAACCAATTCCAGATTCTCAGACATCTGATCAGGGCGCAGGAGAGAGTAAAGCTGCAGCAGCATCGGATCCGAAGGAAATGAAGCGAAGAACGCGCAAGGAAACTAGCTCTTCTCAACCGGTCAGTCGGTTCGGAAAAGAAGAGACAGAGTTTGATCCAACTTATCGCAAGCGGCAGCGTAAAAAATACGCGCTGATCGCTGGTGCTGTCATTGTGCTGATTGCCATCAGCAGTGTGGTGTATTATCAATTGACTCATGTGAAGGTTCCTGATTTTGCTAAGAAAGATTTATCCGAAGCCCGAACATGGGGCATGGAAGAAGGCGTGGCGATCAAAGTCGATCAAGTGTATGATTTTGAGGTAGAGACCAATCGAATCGTTAGTCAAAGTGTTGCTGCAGATCAGAAGATCAAAAAAGGCAAGACTTTGACAGTCAAAGCAAGCCTAGGTCCTGACCCAGAAGAAATGATCGAGCTGCCCGACTTTTCGTCACTGACTACCGAAGCGGCAAAAGAATGGATCGAGAAACAAAAGGCAGAAAATATCTCGTTGATCGAACAGTATGACGACAAAGTCGAAGCAGGTGTATTCATCAAACAAGAAGCAGCAAATAAAGAGCAAGATCTCAAAGCTTATAAGCGCAAAGATCGCTTAAGCATCTATTATTCAAAAGGAAAAGAAGTCTTCGAGAAGAACATCGAAGTTACTGATTTTACAGGGAAAAACAAAGGTGAAGCTCAAGAGTGGGCTAAGAAAAATGAATTGAAGTACAAAGAAGAAGCTGTTTTTTCTGATACAGTTGCTCTAGACGTCGTGGTTTCCCAAGAACCAGTCAAAGGCAGCAAATTGGCCAAAAAGGATCAATTTCTTGTCAAAGTTTCTAAAGGGAAAGCATTAGTTGTTCCTGATTTCTCACAGTATACCATCGAGCAGGCAGAGGGGCTAGAATCGAAGATACCGATTCAAGTCAAGACAGTTTATTCTGATCAAATCGGTTATGGCAATTTCATCAGTCAGTCGGAAGAGGCGGGCAAAGAATATAGTGACAGCGATACATTGCCAACAGTGAAAGTGGTTTATTCACTGGGGCAACCGTATTTGAAGGATATCCGGCACCAAGCAACGGAAGGCGATCTGCCAAAAATGTTCTTTGATGAGTACAAATCGAAAGGTGCTTCTGTATATTATGATGTCTACTATGTAGATTCAGCAGAACCAAAAGGAACAGTTGTGGAGATGAGTCGTTATGGTGAATTTATTCCATTGGAAGTATCGATCACCATCGGGATTAGTCGCGGAAATCTGCAAGGCGAGACCGAATCATTACCGGTCAGTCCTGAGACAGAAAATGTAAAGGATCCGCTAGAAACAGTCAACAGTGCCACTACCGAATGAGACATTTAGCAATCGGGCCCGTAACAAAGCTACAGAACCCAAGCAATAAGTGAGTGAACTATCTAAATGAAGTGTGTCTTCTGTTTGTCGACAATGACAGACTGAAACAGAAGGATCTACCTGCATTTAGATAGTTTTTCTTTTTTTTTACTTGGATTTTGAAAAATGGAGAGAGTTTTTTTGTTATCAAGTAATCACAGGTTTTCAAGCATGCATGCTTGAAAACCTTTTATCGATACGGTACAGTTGAATTGATAACCAGTCAATAAGCAGTATTTTACATAGAGAAGGGACGAAAGAAATGATCAAAAAATTACTAGCAAATGTTGGCGATTATAAAAAAGCCAGCCTATTGACACCGGTCTATGTTGCCGGCGAAGTGGCGCTAGATGTCATTATGCCACTGATCATGGCAATGATGATCGACCAAGGAATTGAAAAAGGACACGCGGGCGTCATTTTGCGCTATGGCGGTCTGCTTTTTTTGTGCTCATTATTGGCACTGATGCTAGGAACTTTAGGAGGACGAACAGCTGCGATTGCTTCTGCCGGTTTTGCTCGAAATCTTCGCCACAATCTTTTTAGCAAGATTCAGGATTTTTCTTTTTCCAATATCGACCGTTTTTCTTCCTCTAGTTTGATCACGAGAATGACCACCGATGTGACTAATGTGCAAAATGCTTACCAAATGATTATCCGAATCTTGGTGCGCAGTCCATTGATTCTGGTTTTCTCACTGATCATGGTTAGCACGATCAGTCCAGAATTGATGCTGGTTTACCTAGTCGTCTTGCCAATTCTAGCCATCGGACTTGCTTTAGTGATTCGCTTTGCTCATCCGCTTTTCTTGAAAGTATTTCGGATCTATGACCGTTTGAACAACGTAGTCCAAGAAAATCTTCAAGGAATCCGTGTGGTCAAGTCCTACGTCAGAGAAGAGCAGCAAGAAGAACTTTTTGACGAGGTGTCAAATGATGTCTACCGCAACTTTACGCTAGCACAACGAATCGTCTCGTTCAATATGCCTTTGATGCAATTCTCGATCTATAGCTGTATGTTGCTGTTGTCTTGGTTCGGTGCCCAACTGATCGTTGAGCACAGCAGCTTGACGACAGGGGAACTGGTTAGCATGTTCAACTATACTATGCAGATCTTGATGAGTTTGATGATGATGTCAATGGCATTTGTTCAGATTCTGATTGCTCGTACTTCCGCACAGCGGGTGGTGGAAGTTTTGGATGAAGAAAGCGACTTGAAAAATCCGGCATCGCCATTGACAGAAGTCAAAGATGGTTCAATTGTCTTTGAAAATGCTTGTTTCAGTTACGCAAATGATCAAACGAGATTGGCATTGGAAAATGTCAACTTACGAATTGAATCCGGAGAGGTAATCGGGATCATCGGCGGAACCGGAAGTGCAAAATCAACGCTGGTCCAATTGATCCCCCGTTTGTACGATGTCATTGACGGTCGTGTTCTCGTTGGGGGACAAGATGTTCGCGCCTATGATTTGGCAGCATTGAGGGATCAAGTCAGTATGGTTTTGCAAAACAATGTCCTTTTTAGCGGGACGATCAGTGAGAATCTTCGCTGGGGAAACGCGGAAGCAACGGATGAAGAGATTCAGCGGGTAGCAAAAATTGCCCAAGCGGATCCTTTTATCCAAGAATTTCCTGATAAATATGACACATTGATCTCTCAAGGAGGAAATAATGTCTCCGGTGGACAAAAGCAGCGGTTAACGATCGCGCGAGCGCTGTTAAAAAGACCGAAAATTCTGATTCTGGATGACTCTACTAGCGCTGTTGATACAAAGACAGACCGTAGTATTCGAGCAGGATTGAAACAAGAAATCCCGGGAACGACAACGATCATCATTTCCCAAAGGATCAATTCGATCGAAGATGCCGATCGAATCATTGTGATGGATGATGGGAAAATCAACGGAATCGGAACCCATGAAGAATTATTAACTAGCAATGAAATTTATCGTGAAGTCTACGACTCGCAGCAGAAAGGATTTGGTGAAGGTGAAGAATAGACAAGCAGCAAATCCCCAGAGAACCTTGAAACGGCTGCTGGCGACCATGTTTGGCGATTACAAACTGCAGTTGATTATCGTATTGTTCATGATCTTGTTAAGTGCTTTTGCCAATGTTCGCGGCTCACTTTTTTTGCAAGTGGTGATCGATGACCATATCACTCCGCTGCTGGGACAAAGCAATCCTAACTTCAGCGGACTGCTGGCAGCTATTATTCAGATGGCAATTATTTATTTAATTGGGATCATTGCTGGTTTGACTTACAACTTTATGATGGTCAAAATCAGTGAGGGCACTCAGAAAAAAATCCGCGATCAGATGTTCAAACATATGCAAAAATTACCGATTGGTTATTTTGATGGCCATTCTGATGGTGATATGATGAGTCATTTCACCAACGATACGGATACATTACGGCAAATGATTTCTCAAAGTATTCCCAATTTGATGATGGCTGCCGTCACATTTTGCTCGGTTTTCATTGCGATGTTTTCCATTAGTATCCCATTGACTTGCTTTGTACTGGTTTCGGTCATTTTGATGCTGAATGTGATTCGGATCATCTCCCGCAAAAGCGGCCGCTTCTTTGGCGCACAACAACGGGATCTAGGCGCAGTCAATGGCTATATTGAAGAAATGATGCATGGACAGAAAGTTGTCAAGATCTTTAACCATGAACACGTTGTCATGCAGGAATTTGATGCTTTGAATGACCAGTTGCAATCCAGTGCTACAAAGGCCAATGTCAATGCCAATACATTGATGCCGATCATGATGAACTTGCTGAATGTTCAATACGTGCTGATCGCAATTATCGGCGGGCTCTTTGCCATCAATGGTGTCTCGGGACTAACCGTAGGGATGATTGCTTCTTTCTTACAGCTTAGCCGTTCGCTGAATGGACCGATCAGCCAAATTTCACAGCAGATCAACTTTGTGATCATGGCTTTGGCAGGTGCAGAACGTATTTTTCATTTGTTGGATGAGACCCCAGAGATTGATACAGGGTATGTCACGCTAGTCAATGCCAAATGGGAATCTGGCCATTTAGTGGAAACAACAAATCGTACAGGACTCTGGGCTTGGAAACATCCTCACGAAGATGGAACTGTTACGTACACAGAATTGACTGGAGATGTTCGTTTTGAAGCAGTTGATTTTGGGTATGTGGATCATCAAATGGTTCTGCATGACATCAATCTTTTTGCTGAACCGGGACAGAAAGTTGCTTTTGTGGGAGCAACGGGAGCCGGTAAGACGACCATCACTAACTTGATCAATCGTTTTTACAATATTCAAGAGGGAAAGATCCGTTATGATGGCATCAATATTCAAAAGATCCAACTAGAATCTCTGCGGCGCTCATTAGGGATCGTCTTGCAAGATACACATTTATTCACAGGAACGATTCGAGAAAATATTCGTTTTGGTAAACTGGATGCCACGGATGAGGAAGTAGAAGCGGCAGCAAAACTGGCGAATGCGGATATGTTCATCAATCATTTACCTGAGAAGTACGATACCGTAATCACGGGGGATGGCGAAGGGCTGTCGCAAGGACAGCGACAGCTACTAGCAATTGCCAGAGCGGCGATCGCCGATCCGCCTGTTATGATTTTAGATGAAGCGACTTCCAGCATTGATACGCGAACAGAGCGGATCGTCCAGTCTGGAATGGACCGGCTGATGCAAGGTCGGACAGTTTTCGTGATCGCTCACCGTCTTTCGACGATTCAGAATTCAGATGTGATCATGGTGATGGATCATGGTCGAATCATTGAACGAGGTACTCATGATACGTTATTAGCAGAGAAGGGGACCTATTACCAACTGTATACAGGAAAAATTGAGTTAGACTGATTTTTTCCCAGGAAACGAAGACCGGATTTAAGGGTCTTCGTTTTTTTTCTTGCTGCTGTGCTATACTAAAGAAAAACTATGAGGAGTAAGTGGATAGATAGGAGGAAATAGGATGCATTTAACGGTTTCACAGATCCAATTGAATGAGGAAATGTATGAACTGGGTGTCACTGATCAGGGGGCTGCTTATTTTGGTCGTTTAGCAGAACATGCAGAGTTGGCTCTTTTTTTCCCATATGCAGAAATTCGTGAATGTTCTCAGACACCAGAAAGGTATGCAAAGCCGCTGAAAGCCTATTTCGCCGGGGAGCCAGTAGCCTTCGATTTTCCTTTTGACTTTGTCGGTACACCGTTCCAACAAACTGTTTGGCAAGCGTTAACTGAAGTCCCTTATGGAACGACTGTCAGCTATAGTGAATTAGCGGCGAGAATCCAACGTCCTAGTGCCGTCCGAGCGGTTGCCAATGCTGTCGGACGCAATCCGATGATGATTATTGTCCCTTGCCATCGTGTCCTGGGAAAAAATGGTCGATTGACTGGTTATCGGGGAGGTTTGCCGATCAAGCGGAAATTATTACAGCTGGAAGGGATTCCTTTCAAGGACTGAGCGCATTTTTTCTGCAAAAATTTACTAGGTCTTCTTCTCGAATTTAGTGCTTCATAAATTGTTTGTTTAAAAGTAAAAAATACTAAAAAGGCGTTCTTTTTATGCTACCTTTGATATAATGGAGTTGTTTCCGTTTACAAAAAAGGAGTGGAGAAGATGAAGCGAATGAAGTTGCAAAATGGTTCAGATATCCGTGGAATCGCGCTTTCGACAGCAGATCTTACAGCGGATTTAACAGAAGATGCAGTGAAAGAAATTGCTTCAGGTCTGCGGACCTGGTTGCTGCAGCGATATACGGAACCCTTAAAAGTGGCAGTTGGTCGTGATAGTCGTTTAAGTGGTGAAACGCTGCAGCAGGCGTTTATGAACCAATTGCGAATAGAAGGGATTACGGTTATTGATTGTGGGCTGGCTACAACACCCGCGCTATTTATGAGTACCCAGTTTGCTGATTTTGATTGTGATGCCGGTGTGATGCTGACAGCCAGTCATTTGCCCTATTACTTTAATGGAATCAAGATTTTTAGTAAATCTGGTGGTGCAGAAAAAGAAGATATCTCGTTTATCTTAGCACATCCTGAAGCTCATCCGGCTGACCAACTCGGCGAGTATTACCAACGAGACTTACTTACTCCCTATGCAGCAGATATGGTGACGAAAATTCGTCATGGGATGCAGACAGAAGAAGAACAGCCATTGGCTGGAATGAAAATCATTGTGGATGCTGGAAATGGCGCAGGTGGTTTTTTTGCAGAGCAAGTTTTAGTGCCGTTAGGGGCAGATACGAATGGTTCACAGTTTCTGGAGCCAGATGGACACTTCCCTAACCACATTCCTAATCCGGATAATAAAGAAGCGATGGCTAGTATTATGGAAGCCGTTTTACGAGAACAAGCAGACTTGGGAATCATCTTTGACACCGATGTCGATCGATCCGCTGTGGTGACCAAAAGTGGACAGCCGCTGAACCGCAACAACATGATTGCTGTTTTAAGTAAAATCGTCTTATCCGAACATCCGGCTGCGAGTATTGTCACGAATTCCCCGACCTCCACTCATCTAAAGACATTTATTGAATCGCTAGGTGGTCATCAAGTGCGTTATATTTCCGGGTATCGCAATGTCATCAACAAAGCGATCGCTCTTAACGAAAAAGGCATTAATGCTCAGTTGGCGATTGAAACTAGTGGACATGCAGCATTCAAGGAAAACTATTTTTTAGATGATGGTGCATATGTTATTGCGAAGATCTTGATGTTGCTGCCAACACTTCGTGCGCAAAATATCAGTTTGGAAGACTTGATCGCGGCGCTGAAACAGCCAGTTGAAACCCAAGAATTGCGTTTCAAGATCAATGATTCAGATTATCGCGCAACCGGGGAGAAGGTTATCGCATCGCTAGCGCATCATCTCCCATCGGGGTGGCAGATTGACAATGAAAATGAAGAAGGCATCCGTATACAGGTTTCTGCACCTTATGGACAAGGGTGGTTTTTGTTGCGGTTGAGTTTGCATGAACCATTATTGGTCTTGCAGATCGAAAATGACCAACCTGGACATTTGCCGGCGATCGTCCGCGAAATCAGTGAACGTTTGCTGCCGTTTGAAGCGATCGATCAGTCTGCAATCAAACAATTTTTAGAAAAATAATGAATAGAGAATGAAGGGTTAATGTTGGTATTTATTATGTTAGTGATCATGGCTGTCACTTATGGTGTGAATCTTTTTCTGATAGCATACATGAGAAAACGACCGCAGATCGATGTGGTAGAACGATTGTCTATGTTACTGGGCGTCAATATGAGTGTCTTGTTTGTAGATGGGATCGTTTTATTTGTTGGAAAGTTATTATTAGAAGCAGCGATGATTATTGAATAGACAAAGAAACTCTTAGAGAGTCAGAGAAAAGGAACTTTTTTATCTGGCGGATTTGAGAGTTTTTTTAGCTTTTTTTAAAGCTGGGATTATCATTCGCTTTCGATTTAGATATTTGTTAAAGTAAAGAAAAGAAGTGGAGGGGAATATTCAGATGGCAAAAATCATGGTAGTAGAAGATGAAGCAGTTATTCGCCAGCTGATCATCGAAGAACTTGAAAAATGGCAATTCGAAACATTTGGAACAACTGATTTTCATCAGGTTTTTGACGATTTTGAAGAGCAAGAACCGCAATTGATTTTGTTGGACATCAATTTACCGGTTTTTGACGGCTATTATTGGTGCCAGAAAATCAGAGAGACATCGAAAGTACCGATTATTTTTATATCAAGCCGTAATACGAATATGGATATGATCATGGCGATGAACATGGGGGCAGATGATTTCGTGACGAAGCCATTTGAGATCGATGTCTTGATTGCAAAAATCAATGCACTGCTGCGCCGTTCCTATAACTATGTCGAAAACAACAGCGAAACGCTGGTTCACAATGGGCTTACTTTGAATATCGACAACAGCAGCATGCAGATCAATGATGAAGTAATTGATTTAAGCAAAAATGAGTATCGATTATTATATATATTGATGAAGAATCACGGGAAGATCCTTAGTCGAGAAAAGCTGTTGCGAGCGCTCTGGGATGATGAACGTTTTGTTGACGACAATACATTGACTGTCAATATCAATCGCTTGCGTCGGAAGATTGAGCAAGCCGGTATGGATAATTACATCGAAACCAAAGTTGGACAAGGGTATATTGTGCCATGAACAAACCGATGTCATTCATTGCCTTCTTAAAAGACCGCTGGTTACTTCTGATTGGTTGGGTGATTTTTTTCTTGCTGATGATTCTAGTGATGTGGCTGACACCTGATTTCCCCATCGACTGGGGAACTGTTGGCTATCTTTTTTTGATGGAATCAGTCGTTCTACTGCTTTTTTTGGGCGTTTTTTATATTACTAAACGTCGTTTCTGGCAAAAGCTCACATTCCATGAGTCAGACAGTGTCTTACAAAACTATATTCATGGTGCGCGTTCATCAGAGGAAGAACTGGTTCAAAACTATATCAATCAGCTGATTCGCGAACACCAAGACTTGATGCAGCAAGTGATAAGCAATCAAGAAGAGCAAAAGGAATACATTGATTCTTGGGTCCATGAGATTAAAGTACCTTTGGCAGCGACGCGCTTACTGTTAAATTCGATTGAATTTGATATTCCAGATGAAAAGTATATTTTACTGGAAAACGAAGTGAATCGGATCAATGAGTATGTGGAACAAGTGCTGTATGTGGCACGTTTGGACAGTTTTTCCAAAGATTACCTTGTTCAAGAAGTGTCATTGAAAGCGACGATTCAGCCGGTTATTCGCAGTCAAGCCAACGTGTTCATTCAGAAGAATATTCACTATGCGATTAAAGGGGGAGACCAGCAAGTATTAACTGACGGCAAATGGCTGAGTTTTATTTTTCGGCAAATCCTCAGTAATGCATTGAAATATACTCCGGAAAATGGGCGAATCATTGTCCAAATCCAAAAAGATAGGCAAGGAACGCGTCTTTCGGTAGAAGATTCTGGAATCGGTATTCCGGCAGAAGATCTAAGGCGAGTCTTTGATAAGGGATTTACTGGTGAGAATGGTCGGAAGACTGATATGCACTCGACAGGGTTAGGGCTCTATTTAGCCAAGAATCTGGCCAAAGAATTAGGAATTGAGTTAACGATTTCATCGGTTGTAGGAGAAGGGACAACCGTCACGCTTTACTTCCCTCTGCTAAGCTACTATCAAGAAAATCGCTAATGATTTTTTGAGAAATACCATTTAGTTCTTGTCTCTATACCGTTTTCACTGATACACTGAACCTTGTGTGTCAAATTGAATGATAAGGATGGATAAGATGAGTATAGTATTTGCTTTAATACCGATGTTTGCCTGGGGCAGTATCGGATTGGTCAGTGGAAAATTAGGTGGGGATGCGAATCAACAGACATTAGGAATGACAATTGGTGCATTCCTTTTTTCACTGATTGTTTTCTTTGTCACTATGCCGACGATTGATGGCTGGATCGTAGTGATTGGTTTGCTGTCAGGACTTTGCTGGTCAGTTGGTCAAAATGGTCAATTTCATGGAATGAAATATCTGGGCGTTTCGGTGGGGCTTCCGTTATCTACTGGTATGCAATTGATCTTAAATACAATTGCTGGAGCCCTTTTTTTTGGCGAATGGACGCAATCACGAGACTATTTGTTGGGAATCACCGCATTGATTTTATTAGTAACTGGTGCCTATTTGACCGCACGACAAGACGGGGAACAAATGCCTGAGACAGAAAACAAGATGTTGGATTTTCCTAGAGGCTTTCGTTCGTTGATTTCCTCAACAATTGGCTATGGTGCTTACACAATCATTATTACTTGGGCGGGAATTGACCCATTGGCAATTATCTTGCCTCAGAGTATAGGCATGCTGATTGGCGCTAGTTTCTTTGCTCTAAGAAAAACCAAAGTCAATCGGGCGGTCTGGAAGAATACATTATCAGGATTGTTGTGGGGAATAGGAAATGTTTGTATGTTGATAACAGTTCAACAGATCGGACTGGCCGTGGGTTTCTCGCTGTCACAGATGGGGATTATTATCTCTACACTGGGAGGCATATTCTTATTAGGGGAGAAAAAAACCAAAAAAGAGTTCAAATATGTGGTTTTTGGTTGCTTGCTTGTTATTTTTGGTGGTATCCTTCTAGGGTATATGAAAGCTGCATAAGTAGTGAAATTTAGGAGGATTTATGGATTTATTTCGTAAAAAAACTATTGAAGCCAGTCCCGTTAGTCATTTGAAAAAAGATTTGAAATTGAAAGACTTGATCATGTTGGGTATTGGCGCAATCATCGGCACAGGGATTTTTGTTGTGACCGGCGCGGCTTCTGCTGTATATGCAGGGCCAGCATTGATCTTGTCATTTGTCTTAGCGGCTTTTGTCGTTATCTTATCAGGGCTCTCATTTGCGGAGTTTGCTTCCCGTATCCCTGTATTAGGCGGTGCCTATTCGTATGTGTATGTTGTATTTGGCGAATTTGTTGCATGGCTCGCTGGCTGGTTTCTGCTATGCGAGTTTATGTTGGCAGTATCTTCGGTGGCCTCTGGCTGGTCCGGTTATGTCCAAGGGTTCTTGACAAGTATCGGTGTGCATCTGCCAAAAGCGCTGACTGCTGGCTATAATCCTGGCGAAGGAACGTACATTGATCTGATTGCAGGATTAGTGATCATTTTTGTGACGATTTGGGTAAGTCAAGAAGCCAAAAAAGCCTTGCGATTGAACAATGCTATGGTTTGGGTCAAATTCGGGATCATTGCGCTTTTTATCTTTTTTGGGGTATTTTTTGTGAAGCCAAGCAACTGGCAGCCGTTCATGCCTTTCGGATTTTCGGGCGTCTTTAATGGGGCGGCACTTGTTTTCTTTGCTTTTTTGGGCTTTGATGCGGTCGCAATGGCTGCGGAAGAAGTTGAAAATCCGCAAAAAGATGTGCCCCGGGGAATTATCGGTTCAATTGCGATCGCTACCTTATTGTATATCGTGGTCACGCTGATTTTGACTGGAATCGTTCCCTTTAAAGAATTGAATGTCAATGATCCGGTAGCTTTTGCCATGCGATATATCGATCACGGCTTAGTTGGTTCGGTGATTTCGGTGGGTGCCATTTTAACGCTGCTGACAGTGACGATTTCCATGATGTACTCATTAGCACGTTTGCTTTATGCTATCAGTAAGGATGGCTTGTTGCCAAAATCATTGCAAAAAATTAATCCTAAGCATAAGACACCGAAAAAAGCGACTTATGCAGCTGGAGTCGTCGCCTTCTTTTTTGCCGCAGCTTTTCCATTGAATATTTTGGCAGAATTAACGAATATCGTGGCATTGGCCTACTTGATCTTAATGTCGTTGGGGATCATCAAGCTGCGTAAAATGATGGGCATGCCCAAAAAAGGGGAATTCAAGGTGCCGCTTGTGCCAGTCTTGCCATTAGTTTCTGTTGCTAGCTGTTTGTTCTTGATGACGCGATTGCAGACAGCCACTTGGATCGTTTTTGGTATTACGATCGTCATTGGTTTGCTGATCTATTTTATCTATGGGTACCGCAATAGTGCATTGAATGAAGAAAACCAGCAAGAGCGTTAGTGTTTGCTAACGCTCTTGTTTTTGTTCATGTCTTGGCAGGAAACCAAAAGTGATGACACTGTAAAAAACGAGCCCCTGAGAGATTCCCAGAGGCTCGTTCAGCTAATAGAAAACAGTATTGCGTCTGCCTGAATTATTTGTTTCCAGTCAAGTCTAACAAGCGATCTTTGAGGTCTTCTTCCAAGTGACCCAATTCCACTTCGGCCGCTCGGCGTTTTTCTTTTCCTTCTTTTTGGATACGCAATGTTTCCTGAATTGTTTCGACAAGATCGTTTTGCGTTTTTTGCAGCGTTTCGATATCAACGATTCCTCGTTCGTTTTCTTTAGCTGTTTCGATCGCAGAGACCTTCAGCATTTCAGAGTTCTTACGTAAGAGATCATTCGTTGTTTCCGAAACTTGGCGTTGTGCAGTAACCGCATCTTTTTGACGCAATAAAGTCAGTGCGATAACGACTTGGTTTTTCCATAAAGGAATCGCTGTATTGACAGATGCCTGAATCTTTTCTGCTAATGCTTGGTTGGTATTTTGAATCAAACGGATCTGTGGTGCTTGTTGGATCGTGATCTGACGGGCCAAGCGCAAGTCATGGGTCCGCTTATCTAAGCGATCCAAAAATTGCGTATAGTCATTGGCGATCTGTACATCCATCTGATCATTCGTTTCTTGTGCTTTTTTCATTGCTTCAGGAATAATCGTTGTTTGTAGTTCTTGCATTTTTAACTCACCGGCAGCAATATAGATATTCAATGCATCGAAGTAATCTTTGTTTTTTTGGTAAAGCTGTTCCAACATCAAATTGTCTTTTAACAGACCGTCTTTTTCTTTGTCTAATTTAACAGCGATTTTATCGATTTGAGCACCGATTTTTTGGTATTTAGCGGTGATCTCAAAAATCGATTGTTTGACTTTGCCAAACATCCGTTTGAAGAGATTGCCTTCTCCTGCACGTAATTCATCTGGATTAGCTTCTTGCAGACGATACATCAACTCTGTCAATGAATCACCGACAGGTCCGATATCTGCTGCTTGCACATGATTCAGCATCGATTGAGAGAATTCTCCCAGCTTGGTTTGAGCAGCTGCGCCATAGGTAATGACTGCTTGTTGGTCGGTTGGATCAATCTTATTCGCTAACTCTTGTGCCTGTGCTTGTCGCTCAGGTGGTAATTTATCAATTAAGCGAGAGGCTTTTTGTTGTTCTTGCAAGGCATTGATCTCTGCCTGCTGGGTTGTCGTCAATGTATCGACAGGGGTTGCAAATGGATTATTCAATAGATCATCAAGAGTATCGTTTACTGGTTTAACTTGATTTGGTGTCTCCGTCATTCTAACTCCTCCTAAGTCTTGTTTCGAAAAAAATCTAGCCTGGGCTAGATTTTTTTTTGGATCGCTTCATTCGAAGATCGAGCAAAGGAATCCATCCCTATTCATTATCTCGTTTTATGCTTTGTTTGGCAATGGATAACTCGATATCAAGATCATCTAAATCATCTGCCACAAACTGCTGATAATCTTTAGCGATCAACGAGGCCATTTGTTCAATGATTTGAGTGCTTTCTTCGATTTTTTCATAGGTTTCACGGCTTTTGATCTCATGTTCATTGATCTCAATGAATTTGTCTGTCAAATCAACCATGTTCGGCAAATGGGTGTAAAGAAAATGACTCGCCGAATGTAATTTCGTCGGTTCTTTGACCAACTCTTTGAACAGTGCTTTCGAAGCGCGTAATGCATCATGACGCAAGTCGATCGCTTTTAATTTATTGCTGCGGTTGATGTTTTTTTGTAAATGCTCGATCTGTTGTTTGGTTTGATTCATGGTTTCTCGGAACAGTTCGATTTCACTTGGAGACATACCGCTTTTCAAGTAATGCGCTTCTTTTTCTTTCGTCAGTATAGGTAACACATTGGGATTTGCTTCTACCTTACGCCCCTTCAGACCAATAAATACCAGAATCGCGCCAACGATCAGCAACAAGACAGTAAACAAATCAGTGCCTGTGGAACTGATAAAGGCAAAAAGTGTGATTACAGCGATCGCAGAAACGATCAGCCAAATATTTTTTTTCATTTTTCCTCCTCCTAAAATTCTTTGGACAAGTAATATAGGGATTGTTCGACATCCTTATTTTAGCATGTTCACTAGTAGAAAAATATCAGACTTGGGGTGGATTTTCCGATATTTAGTAAAATCATAATCTTTCTTGCTCTTTCTTAAGGAGATATTTTTGAGAAACTATGCTAAAGTATTTTGTAGAAAAGACGTTAAAGGTCAGGTGAAAAAATGTTAACCTATAAAGATTTTGAAGAAAAAACGATTGTCAGAAACGAGATTTTTCATGGAAAAATCATTGATGTCGTTGTTGATGATGTCGCATTACCAAATGGCGGTACTAGCAAACGAGAGTTGGTCTTTCATCCAGGCGGTGTTGCAGTGATCGCTGTGACAGAAGAAAATAAAATGATTTTTGTCCGCCAGTTTCGCAAGCCATTAGAGAAAGTCATTTTAGAGATTCCGGCAGGCAAGATCGATCCAGGAGAAGGTGCACAGCCCGAATTGACTGGTGCTCGTGAATTAGAAGAGGAAACCGGCTACCGAGCATCAACGTTGGAACATGTGCATTCGATGTATCTTTCCCCGGGCTTTGCTAATGAAGTGCTGCATTTGTTTCACGCGAAACAATTACAAAAAGTAGAGAACCCGCTGCCTCAAGATGAGGATGAAGTATTGGAAGTGTATGAATTGACAATGAAAGAAGCCAAAGCAGCAATCGCAGATGGAACGATCTGTGATGCAAAAACGATTTTTGCGATTCAGTTTTGGGAGCTTTTAGAATTGAAACGGAGGAACAGCCGTGCCTAAAGAACCACTGATCACCCGCTCTGAATTGCGTCGACGTCGTGAAGAAGAAATGGCTGCTTCTGAGCGAAACCAAAAGATCGTTGCTAAGCAAGCAAACAAAGAGTGGAAGCAAAAAGAAAAGCAAATCGACAATTATTATCGGAAAGTCCGTAAAAAAAATAAAGCGATCACTAAAACGAGAGCAGGAGAAAATCAGAAGTCCCGCAACTTGAATACTTTTTTGATCAAAGCAATCGTGGTAGTGGCATTGCTGCTGATCGTAGTTGCATTAGCGATCTTTTTGCTTTAAGGAACACGATTAATCGGGTTTAATTCGTTGATCAGCACATGTATCTAATCAAAAACCAGCACGCAGAGCATCAGCGCTCAGCATGCTGGTTTTTTTGTTTTATGGCTGGGATGGCTTAGCAGCGCTATATAGAAAAAGAGCAGCATCTTGCCCCATAAACAACTGTGGACCTTCAAAAAATGTTTCATAACTTACTGAATCAAAACCTACTGATTCTGCTAGTTGGAGCAGCGTGTCTTGCTCAAATCCATTGTGTACTTTAGGATGTGAGACGGATTGGTTTTTATTGAAATCAACGATGAACAAACGTCCGCCGGGTTTTAACAATTGATAAAGTTGCTGCAGTAAATGTTCTGTGTCGGGAATATGAAGCATTACCAGCGACAACAGAACGATATCTGCTTCTTCATGAATGGACTCCTTCGTTAAATCGTGGAGTGATCCAGAAACATTTGTCAGCCCTTGCTGGGTGACCTTCTGATCAACGATCGCCAGCATGCCCTCCGCAGTATCCCAAATCTGCAGTTGCTTGACTAAAGGGGCCAGCGGTAAACTAACAAGACCTGTTCCGCCGCCATAATCAATAAGAATTTGTTCACGGGCATTCATCAGTTGGGGTCTTACTGCTGCTGTAATCTTTTCAGCTAGAGCAATCCTTGGGGGTGTATCGTAATGGTCGGCCATTTTATTAAATATCTCAGACATAAAAACCTCCTTAATGGTCTGACAAAAAACTGTTCCTTTGAGTAAAACTAGTTTATCATAAAAGGAGAAAAAATGATCTTTTATTAAGATATAATGTATAGGATCGTCAGGAGGCTACAAGATGAAAATTGGTATTATCGGTGCAATGGATGAAGAAATCAAGATCTTGCGGGAAGCATTGGAAGCTCCCTTATCTTGGGAGCGAGCTGGAGCACTATTTATTTCCGGCAGTATCGGCAATCATGAAGTGATCGTTGTTCGATCTGGAATCGGGAAAGTTGCCGCTTCACTGACAACAAGTTTGCTGATTCAGCAATATGGGGTCAACATGGTGATCAATACTGGATCTGCTGGGGGAATCGGTGCTGGTTTAGCCGTCGGCGACCTTGTGATTTCAGAAAAACTAGCTTATTTCGATGTAGATGTTACTGGATTTGGGTATACATATGGGCAACTCCCAGGGGGAATGCCTTTGTATTTCGAGGCCAGTCGTTACTTGATCGGCGAAATGACCAAAGCCGCAGAAGCAACGAATCACAATGTAAAAAATGGCTTGATCGTAACAGGGGACAGCTTTATCAATGACGGACGTAAAGTACAAGAAATCCTAAGGCACTTCCCAGATGCTTTGGCTTGCGAGATGGAAGGTGCTGCGATCGCCCAAACAGCGAAGCAATTCAATATTCCTTTCCTTGTCGTAAGAGCCATCAGTGACACTGCGGATCATGCTGCAACAGTTTCCTTTGACGAATTCATTTTGGAAGCCGGCAAGCGCTCTGCAGAAATGGTGCTCGCCTTTGTTAAAAAGCTGAAATAAAATTGGAGGAGATCACAAATGAACGCATTACTCTCAATTGATTATACGGTCGATTTTGTAGCTGATACTGGTCGTTTGACGACCGGTCAAGCGGGTCAAGCGATTGAAACAACATTAGTAGATCATACCCAACGATTTATCGATCAAGGGGATTTTGTTGTCTTTGCCATTGATCGCCATGAAGCAGAAGATCCTTATCATCCAGAAAATCAGTTGTTTCCTCCTCATAATCTGGCAGGGTCAGAGGGACGGAATCTCTACGGGACACTAGCTGTAGTGTATGAAGATCACAAAGAAAAAGAAAATGTTTACTGGATCGATAAGCGCCACTACTCGGCGTTTAGTGGGACAGATCTTGACATTCGTTTACGGGAATGGGGCATTACTGCACTTTATTTGACTGGTGTCTGTACAGATATCTGTATCTTGCATACGGCTGTCGATGCGTATAACCTTGGGTATCGATTATTTATTTTCAAAGATGCTGTCGCAAGTTTCGATCCAGTCGGTCATGAATGGGCGTTGCGCCACTTTGAGCAGACATTAGGGGCTACTATTCTTTAAAAAAAGGAGCTGAGTGTAATGGGATTTATGGATCAATTAAAAGAACAGTTTAGTTTCAGTGAATTGACAGGATTGTATCAGTCCTATAAAAGCGGTGAATTGGATGTTGACAAGATTTCGAATGATACGTTCATGCAAAAGTATACCGATTTTGAAAATGTGGAAGCATTGATGACAAAACTAGGCATTCAAGATAAAGATCAACTCATGGACTTTATGAAAGATAGAAGCAACCGGTATCATGCTGACCAAGTCGTAAAGGACCATTCCCAATTTGATTCTCTAATCGAAATGATCAAAAAAGCACTAGGAAAATAAAATCACCGCCCCCGAAAAGTTAGCAGCAAACAGCTAACTTTTCGGGGGCGGTCTTAATATTGTATCTTTTGATGAAGGTGACGGCTGATTGTATTTCTGAACTACTTTGGCTAATGATGTGAGGTGAATCCTCTTTTTTTAGAAAAGTTGCATCAACAAATGGACCAATGATTCATAACCAAACAGTTCGTAACAAATGCCTCGTAGCAAGCTGTATCTTACCAGATTTGAACACGGTCTTCAGGAGCCCGGTACATGCCATCTCCCGGTTCAATACCGAAAGTAGTGAAGAAGGAATCGATGTTTTGAACTTGGATGTTGGCCCGTAACTTGGCAGGGCCATGAACATCAATGGCCAGCAGCAACTGTTGATATTGTTCTTTGGCTTTTGTGCGCCAAATTTTTGCCCAATTGATAAAGAAGTCTTCTAGTGAGACGTCAGTTTCTTTTTCTGCTGCTTCTAGTGCACAGCTTAATCCACCAGCATCGGCAATATTTTCCGATACTGTCAAGGTGCCATTGACAGTTCCACCAGCAAATGGCAAGCCGTCGAATTCATTGATCATTTCTTGAGCCAATGTCTCAAAATGGGCCAGGTCCTCTGCTGTCCACCAATTATTCAGGTTGCCGAATTCGTCAAATTTGGCTCCGTTATTATCAAACGCATGGGAAATCTCATGAGCGATCACTGCACCGATCCCACCATAATTGGCACTTGCTGATTGAGAAAGACTGTAAAATGGTGCTTGTAAAATAGCTGCTGGGAAGACGATCACATTCTTGAAAGGATGATAGTAGGCATTGACTGTTGCTGCAGACATTTCCCACTCCTCGCGATCGACCGGTTTTTGCCATTTGCTAAAAAGATCTTCCCGGAAGATACGTCCAAAACGTAGTGCATTTTGTAACAATGATGCATCAGGGTCTGTGTGCAGTCGATCATAGATGGCTGGGATTTTGTCTGGATAACCGACATGGATTCCTAGTTTATTTAATTTAATGATTGCTTTTTGTTTGGTATGCTCGCTGAGCCAAGTATTGCTGGTCAAACGATCTTGATAGACGCCGATCATCGTTTCCACCATATGTTTTACATCATTTTTTGCTTTTTCACCAAAATACTTGCGACCATAATAATCACCGACGACTTGACTAAATTGGCCAATCGTCAGATAATAGGCGGCTTTTTCTTTAGGCATCGCTTCATCAACGCCAGAGAGGTACCGATTGTAGGCTCCGCCGAGTTGGCGTAGTTCTTCACTAAGATATCCAGTGTAGCGCAAACTTTGATGAACGATCATCCAGCTTTTCAATAAATCAAAGTGGGTAGGAGAGACAATGATATCGAATGCCTCAAAGTACTCAGGCTCAGTCACGATCAGCTCTTTTGGTTCGGCATTTAATAAAGCGGTTAATGTCTTTTTGAAGTCGAGTTGCGCCGAATGCTGTGCAAAGGTATCTAGACTTTGCGGATTGTAATTTTTGCTGTAATCGGCATTTTCTTCTGCACTGCGAACATGAGGAGCAATCAATTTATCAAAAGCCAGTGTTTGTTCTACCAGCGACTCTGCTTCGGATTGTGATTTCCCTAATTTCGTTAAGAGCGCAACAGCATTGTCGAAGAAAACTTGTAGTAACTCTTCTGCCTGCGGGTGGTCAGTATAATATGTTTTGTCAGGCAAGATCGTTGCTGGCGGATAGGCCAACAGTGTATTCATTTTCGCGTTTTTCATATCGGAGTCGATATCGAAAGCAAATGGTAGTTGGATGCCGTTAAGAATGAATTCAGGTAGCTGTGCATTTAACTCGTCATAAGACGCAAGGGTTTCGATTTTTGCCAAAATCGGCAAAACTTCTTGACCTGCGTTTTCATCACGGGTAGCAAAATCGCTTGCTAAGCGATAGAAAGCAACGGCGTCTTTCATTTTTCCTTTAGGAATTGCTAAAGGATCTGCCGCCATATTCTTGAACTCAGCCATCATCAACTGATCGATTCCGTCTACCAGATCTTGAAAACCTCCAGTTGCCGGTTTATCCGCAGGGATCACCGCTGATTCCAACCAATCGCCATTCACATAATCATAAAAATCATCTTTTAATAATGTTGTCATATGCTTCGCTCCTTTTTATGCTTTCTCCTATTATGGAACAAAATTTTCCAGTACGCAAAAAAAGTTTGTTTTTTTCTTAACGAAAAAGTTCCTTAGTGTCTAAACCGGCTAATTCCCGTGGTACTATTAAGATATACTTTGGTAAGGAGGAATGGCGATGGAAGAAAGAGAGAACATAGATACTTGGCAGGGAATACCAGAAGAACGATTCCGCCGCTACAAATCTTGGGTAACACCTTCCGGCTATTTGTGCGGAACTTATGCTGCCACCGTGTTTTTGGCTTATTATCAAGATTATATCGATGAGCAGATCATCCCTAAAACAGTGAGAAGGAAAAATCAGCTGCAGCCGGGCGCACTGACTGACATCTTGCGGCTCTTGATTCAACCTCATGGATTGCCAACGATTGCTTGGCAGGTGGCTCATGGACTATCACGCTTTTTCACTCATTTTGATCTACCTTATCGGGGGCGTGCCACAGTTTTCGGCGGCTGGCAGCGAGCCTGCAAACGGATCGATCAAGGCAAACCGGTGATCGTTGGTCTCTTGAAGCCTTTAGGAAGTACCTACGGCAATCACTGGGTAGTCGCATATGCTTATTTAGAAACAGAGACCGGACGTTATCTAAAAGTTCATGACAACTGGGGGAATTACAATCAAGTGATTCCAGCCAGCTGGATTAACGGAACTGTCTCGTTACCTTAAATTAATTTAATGAAAAAAGCACCTATAATGTGCTAGAATAAAAGAAACAATTCACTTCACTTGGAGGCAGACATGGGCGAAAGTTATAAAGATAGTTCATTGAAGATTTTCAGTTTGAACGGTAACAGACCGTTAGCCGAGAAAATTGCAAAAGTTTTCGGTACAGAGTTAGGTAAGTCAAAAGTAACACAATTTAGTGATGGAGAGATCGCGATCAATATTGAGGAAAGTGTTCGTGGCGATCATATTTTTATCATTCAATCAACCAATGAACCAGTCAATGATCACTATCTTGAATTGTTGATCATGATCGATGCCATGAAACGTGCAAGTGCCAAAACGATTAATGTGGTTTTACCGTACTATGCGTATGCAAGACAAGACCGGACGGCAAATCCTCATGAACCGATCACGGCAAAATTGATTGCCAATATGTTAGTGGAAGCTGGGGCGACACGGATCTTGACATTGGATCTGCATGCCGTGCAGGTGCAAGGCTTCTTTGATATTCCTGTTGATAATCTATTTACGATTCCGCTTTTCGCGCATTATTATCGCGAGAAAAAAATGATCGGAGACGAATATGTCGTTGTCTCTCCCAAAAATAGCGGAGTTCAGCGGACCCGCAGTTTAGCCGAATATTTAGATACAGCGATTGCGATCGTTGATCAAGATGAGGCAGATGGTGGCTATGTGATTGGAGATGTTGCCGGCAAAAAATGTATTTTAGTAGATGATATTTTGAATACAGGCAAAACATTGTCAAAGGCAGCAGATTTGCTAAAAGAAGCAGGAGCTAGTGAGATTTATGCGTGCGTCTCTCATGCGTTATTGTCACCACCAGCCAAAGACATTCTTGATCAATCTGTCATCGAAAACATTTGTGTCACAGATTCTTGTTGGACTGCCGAAGAACGGCATCCAGAACGGTTGTCTTACCTTTCTTGTGCAGAACTGATGGGCGAGGCTGTCAAACGAATCCACGAAAATACACCGATGAGTCCCCTGTTTCGGTTAGAAAGCAAAGAATACAAATAAGAAGCAAGAGAGTTCGGTTATTCTGGACTTTCTTGCTTCTTATTTGTCATGAGACAGTGCAATTTATGCTAAGTTATTGAGGTTCAAGACAGTCTCTCGTTTAATCAGCTTATGCGGGACGACAAGCTGAACCGCATTTGAACCTTCATGGTTTAATTGTGCCATCAAGCTTTCTGTGGCGATTTTTCCTAAGGATAAGACGTTGATGTCAATGCTGGTCAAGTAAGGATGGGTCAATGTAGCAAAAATCGAGTTATTAAAGCTGATCACAGATAGATCATCCGGAACTTTATACCCGAACATCGTTGCCAGTTGGATGATCCGAACTGCAAAAAGATCATCGATTACTACGATTGCCGTTGCTTCGGTCTCTTTGATCGTTGTCTCGAAATTGACATAGTCTTCTGCCTGTTCAAATGTCAATGCCGGATAAAAAGGCAGGTTGGCTAGCATCATTGCTTTTTGATAGCCAAAGAAACGTTCGAAATAGAGATTTTCGTGAGTTGTATTCGTAGCAAACAATATCTTAGAGTGTCCTTGGGAGATCAGATACTCTGTCGCTTGTTTTCCCAGCATTTGGTTGTCATTATCAACAAAAACGATATTTTGTTCATTGCTGTAAGGATGTCCAATCAATGTGAAAGGAACTTTTTTACGAACTAAATAATCAATGATTGGATCTTTTTCATCGGAATAGACTAAGATAAAACCATCCACTTGTTTTTGAAGGTGCATACGTTCCACATTTTTCAATAATGTATCAAAATCACGGGCAGAGGCAACCGCAACCGTCATTTGGTGGTGGCGAGCTTCTTCGTTGATGGCTTCGATCGTTTCTAAATAGAAAGGATTTCCTAGCCGTTCCTTTGAATCCAAAGGCGGCAAGATAACACCGATCGCGCTTGAAATCTGCTTGCCTAGATTTCGCGCAGCCAAATTTGGCACGTAGCCCATCTCAGCCATGATTTTGCGTACTTTCTTTTTTGTGTCTTCAGAGATACTAGGGTGATCATTCACGACCCGAGAAACAGTTGAAGTAGCGACGCCGGCTTTTTTGGCGACATCTTTGACAGTTACGCTCACTGTTTTCCCTCCTTTTTTAGCTTATAGTATCATAAAGTTGTGTTATTTTGGTAGCCGGAAAGAAAAGAAAGAAGAAATGCCTTCATTTCTTCTTTCTTGGTTTCTGATCAATAATTAAGCAATAGTTACTGAGACTTCTTCTTCCAACAGATGCTCTTTTCCATAAAGCTGAACCGTCAATGGCTCACCACTGATTTTCTTTAGTGTGACAGTTTCTTCTTTAACAGAAATGAATAATAAGCGTCCGCGATAATTGATATGGAAAGCATAGCTGTTCCAAGTCTTCGGTAGAAACGGGGCAAAACCTAGATGGGCATGGTCCGTCTTCATTTGGGCAAATCCTTGAACGATCGCTAACCAACTGCCAGTCATTGAAGTGATATGCAAACCATCGTCGGTATCATTGTTGTAGTTATCCAAATCTAGCCGAGCCGTTCGTTCATACATTTCCAGTGCTTTTTCTTCCATTCCCAGCTCGGCTGCTAAGATGGCATGGATACTAGGAGACAGGGAAGACTCGTGCACTGTCATTGGTTCATAGAAGTCAAAGTTGTTTCGTTTTTCCTCTTCTGTAAATTGATCCCCAAAGAAATAGATTCCTTGTAAGACATCCGCTTGTTTGATAAAGCAAGAGCGCAAGATTCGGTCCCATGACCAATTTTGATTCAATGGCAAGTTTTCTGGATCTAAATCAGTGACTGGCATCAAATCTTTGTCTAAGAAGGTATCGTGCTGAACGAAAATTCCTAAGTCTTGATCTTCTGGGAAATACATATTGTCAATGATATCCTGCCAGTAGTCTTGCTCTTTTTCTGGGATCGTTACGGTTGCTTCTGTGGCATATTCTTTATAACTTTGTAAAGTATAGCTCAAGACCCAGGTAGCCATCTTGTTCGTATACCAGTTATTGTTGATGTTATTCTCATATTCGTTGGGGCCGGTAACGCCATGGATCATATATTTTTGCTGACGTTTGGAATAATGGACACGATCTGCCCAGAAACGAGCGATGGCCGTTAATACTTCCAAGCCTTCTTTTTTCAGATAGCTCGTATCACCTGTGTAATTCGTGTAGTTATAGATGGCATAAGCGATTGCACCATTTCGATGGATCTCTTCAAAGGTGATTTCCCATTCATTGTGGCATTCGATCCCTGTAAATGTCACCATAGGATAAAGCGCGCCAGCCAAGCCTTGTTTTTGCGCATTGATATGGGCTTGCGGCAATTGATTGTGGCGATATTTCAACAAATTCCGAGTGATTTCTGGTTTCGCTAATGCCAAATAAAGAGGCACAGCATAGGCTTCTGTATCCCAATAAGTAGCGCCACCGTATTTTTCACCGGTAAATCCTTTAGGTCCAATATTTAAACGTTCATCTTCTCCATAATAAGTCGAGAAGAGTTGGAATAAATTGAAACGAATTCCTTGTTGCGCAGCAGCATCGCCTTCGATGATCACATCAGCTAGTGCCCAGCGGTCTTTCCAAGCATTGACTTGTTCTTGCCGTAAGTCTTCGTAAGGTGCGCTGTACACTTGGAAAAGCTCTGCAATTTTTGTTACTTGATCATGAGGATTGACATCACGACTGGTAACGATAATCACGTCTTTTTGTAAATGAAAGACAGCTCCTGTTTCTCCTGTAAAAGTAAACGCGTCAGCAATCGTCAATTCACTCGTCTCTGTGGATGCTGGCTCTTGACTATGACGCATTGCGGCAGTGACCGTGAATTGCTCAATGTCAAAGTTGTTTTCAATGGTACGGGTGGTCAGATAACGATAGTTGCCTGAGCTGCCGTGGTCTAATTCTTCCCAGAAGCGTTCTTCGTAATTACTATCTTCATTGCGGACATTATTGTCTAGTTTAGAAATGACTGTGATTTCTGCTGATCCTTCAAGGATTTCTGCCTGCATCGTGATTACCGCCATTTCTCGCTTGACGATACTTAAAAAGCGCTCAAAAGTAAATTTGACAGTTGCGCCAGCTAATGAAACTGTAAATGTCCGGCGTAAAATTCCTGTTTGCATATCCAGTTCCATATAAAAATCGCTCGGACTGATTTTCGCAAGATCAACAGCCTGATTGTTGATGAAAAGATCCATTGCAATGAAGTTAACAGCATTGATCACTTTTCCAAAATAATCCGGATAGCCATTTTTCCACCAGCCAACACGAGTTTTGTCTGGATACCAGACCCCTGCCAGATAAGTCCCTAGATGGTGATCGCCACTATATTGTTCTTCAAAATTACCCCGCATCCCCATGTAGCCATTTCCAATACTTGTAAGCGACTCTTGTAGTCGGCGATTTTCTTTATCTAAAGTAGTTGTTGCGATTTTCCAAGGATCGATATCGAACAAACGCTGGATTTTTTTCATAGGTTTTTCCTCCAAAATCTTTTTGATAACTCTATAATAAATGCAAACGATTGCGTTAGTCAAGCGTAAATCATTGGTTTCTATGCTTTTTTAAATAGAAGTGTGACAAAGAGCTGTTTTTGCGCATTTTTGTAAATTAATGGCTGAGGAGAATGTAAATTGAAATTTCTCGGTTTACAAAATTTTCAATCTCCGCTACAATGTGATTATTAAGAAACCGATTGCGTAAAACGGTGGAGGAGGAAGAAAGAGGATGAAAAAATTACTAAGCTTTGAATTCTGGCAGAAATTCGGAAAAGCACTAATGGTTGTGGTAGCTGTTATGCCTGCCGCCGGATTGATGATCAGTATTGGGAAGACGATCCCCATGATTAATGCCGATTGGGCATTTTTGGTAACGACCGGTGGTGTGATCGAAAATATTGGTTGGGCAATTATTGGGAATCTGCACTTATTATTTGCATTAGCTATCGGTGGTAGTTGGGCGAAAGAACGCGCAGGCGGGGCATTCGCTGCGGGGATTGCATTTGTATTGATCAATCGAATCACAGGTTCGATCTTCGGGGTCACAAGCGCCATGCTGACGGAAGAAGGGGCTTTTACTCATACATTGTTCGGTACGAAAATTATGGTGGATGGCTTTTTTACAAGTGTCTTAGAAGCTCCGGCACTGAACATGGGTGTTTTTGTAGGGATCATCGCCGGGTTTGTGGGTGCGACTGCTTATAATAAATACTATAATTTCCGCAAACTGCCCGATGCGCTTTCGTTTTTTAATGGCAAGCGCTTCGTCCCGTTTGTTGTAATTGCTCGTTCCGTGGTTGTTGCGATCGTGTTAGCGATCGTTTGGCCTTATATTCAAGCAGGAATCAATAACTTTGGCTTGTGGATCGCACAATCGCAAGAAAGTGCGCCGATTTTAGCACCTTTCTTGTTTGGAACATTAGAACGATTACTATTGCCATTTGGGCTGCATCACATGCTGACTATTCCCATCAATTATACTGAATTGGGAGGCACCTATACGATCTTATCTGGTGCACAAGCGGGGACACAAGTTTTCGGTCAAGATCCTCTATGGTTAGCTTGGGCAACTGATTTAGTCAATATGCGAAATGCAGGGGATACTTCACAATACCAATTCTTGATAGAGAATTTTGTGCCTGCACGTTTCAAAGTCGGACAAATGATCGGTTCTTCTGGTATTTTGATGGGACTTGCCTATGCAATGTATCGCAATGTCGATGCAGACAAACGCCATAAATATACCTCGATGTATTTATCCGCTGCCATTGCGGTTTTCTTGACAGGTGTGACAGAGCCATTGGAATTTATGTTCATGTTTGCGGCTGTACCGTTATATGTTGTTTATGCAGTCGTTCAAGGGGCAGCATTTGCTATGGCGGATATCGTTCACCTGCGTGTTCACTCCTTTGGAAATATCGAACTATTGACTCGGACACCAATGGCGATCAATGCAGGTCTGGGTCAGGACTTGATCAATTTTGTCCTAGTAACGATCGCATTTGGGGTCGGCATGTATTTCTTGGCTAACTTCTTAATCAAAAAATTCAACTTTGCGACGCCCGGACGCAACGGCAACTACGAAGTAGAAGGAGCTGACGAAAACGTAGCAACAACTGCCTCTGACGGAACGTTAGATCCAAACTCTCAAGTGGTTAAGATCATTCATCTGTTGGGAGGACGTGAAAACATCCGCGATGTAGATGCATGTATGACTCGCTTAAGGGTCTCTGTCAAAGACCCTAGCTCAGTAGGAGACGAAAAGTCTTGGAAAGGTGCTGGCGCATTAGGTTTGATCGTAAAAGATAACGGAGTGCAAGCGGTATATGGGCCTAAAGCCGATGTACTTAAATCAGACATCCAGGATATCTTGGATTCCGGTGTGGCGATTCCTGAAGCAGTCATAAAAGAAGTCACTAATGAGACGAATCACGAAAGCCAAGGGATAACCGCTGAGGTTGTTTCAGTAGCCGATGGGCAAGTGATTCCGATCACGGAGGTCAGTGATCAAGTCTTTGCAGAGAAAATGATGGGGGACGGATTTGGCGTGATTCCCGATAACACGCAGGTGTATTCACCTGTCTCTGGGAAAGTGACGAATGTTTTTCCTACGAAACATGCGATTGGGTTGCTATCTGATGAAGGAGTCGAAGTATTGGTTCATATGGGCTTGGATACTGTTGAACTTCAAGGGGCACCATTCACAGTTTCTGTCACAGAAGGGCAGCAAGTCACAAAAGGTGACCCGTTGGCTTTAATGGATCTCGCAGCTATCAAAGAAGCGGGTAAGGATACAACGATCGTTGTAGTAATGACAAATACCGATCAAATCGATTCCTTTGAATTGTCCCAAACTGGTCAGCAAAAAGCTGCAGCAGTTGTTGGAATCGTCAAACTATAATAAAATGACTAAGAGCTGTGCCATAAGTATTTTACCAAACTGAATATCCAAACGATCGTGGGGTTGCTACAGTCTGGTAGTTTCTCGTCGCAATTCACGAGAAGTACAGCTGATCTCATACAGTGCGGATAGTTTCGTCTGGTTCATACTTATGGCACAGCTCCGTTCTTTTATTTACATTTTGAAAGAAGATAATCAAACGCAGAGGAGCGTTATTCATGAAAGTTTTAACATTAAACACCCATAGCTGGTTAGAAGACGATCAAGAAGCAAAATTAAAAGTGATCGCACAAGAAATCGCAGCAGGAGATTATGATTTGATTGCGTTGCAAGAAGTCAATCAATCGATTGCTGCTACAACGATCGTTCCGGATGGTCTTTATTGTCCGACAGAGGCGATCCTTGAGATCAAAGAAGACAATTTTGCTTTGCGCTTAGTAGAAGAACTGCAGATTCTGGATCACGATTATTATTGGTCATGGACTTACAGTCATGTGGGTTATGATGTCTATCATGAAGGGAATGCCTTACTGTCCAAAAATCCAATCATTGCCAAAGAATATTTGGCTTCTGAGACAACCGATGTCTGGGACCATACTACGCGAAAAAATCTTAGCGGTCTCACAGAAGTAGACGGCAAAATGATCCAAGTGTTAAGCTGCCATTTTTCTTGGTGGAATGACGGCAAGTTTGCCTATGAATGGCAGCAAACCGAAGCGTTTTTGACTGAGCGAGCAGCATCGCTCTTGCTTTTAGGTGATTTCAATAATGAGGCAGACAGCTTGGGTTATCAGCTGGTTAAAAACAGTTCATTGCAGCTGCAGGATAGTTTTCTTGCCGCAACAAAAACGATCGGTGAGGCTTCGGTTGTTAAAGCAATCGATGGCTGGCAAGACAATCAGACAGCCTTGCGTATCGATTATGTCTTTGCCTCACAGAATGAACAGCCCGTAGAGTATGAAGTGGTCTTTGACGGTCAGCGGCTGCCGATAGTCAGCGATCATTTTGGTATCTGTGTGGTTTTTGAATAACCAAGAATAGAGACGACTTCGATTATTCGCTTGCTATCGCTTGAATCGGCTAGAGATTCAGGAAGCAGACAATCGATTAAAAAAAGGATGAGACCAGAAACGAATTTCTGATTTCATCCTTTTTATTTTGATCAAATGTCAATCGAACCATAGCGGTTTTTTAAGGCAGTGCGTATTAAGCGTTCTGCCAAATGTTCATTCCGGGCAAGCAGTGGACCATGGAAATAGGAACCAAAAACATTGCGGTAGACCACGCCTTCTGTTTGGTCCTCGCCATTGTTTCCCTGCCCTTCTACGACTTTACCTAGTGGTTTCTCACCTTTGCCAAGAAACGTCCGACCATTGTGATTTTCAAAACCATAATAGGTCTCATCGAATTCTTCATTATGGATAACGATATCTCCGATGAAGCGATTGTTTTCTTGACTCAATGTGTAATGATCCAATGCGCTAATTCCTTTGATTTTCTCTCCGTTAGCTCCCATGTAGTAATGACCTAACAACTGATACCCGCCACAAATGGCCAACATGACTCCATCGTTCTCGATGTATTCCGTCAATGCTTCTTTTTTTGTTTGGATATCTTCAGAAACGATCAGCTGTTCAAAATCCTGTCCGCCGCCAAAAAAGACTAAGTCATACTTCTTCGGATCAAATGGTTCATGGATGCTGACGACTTCCGAAATGAATTCTACACCCATTTTTTCGGCTACATAACGCAACATCAACAAATTGCCATTATCCCCGTAGGTGTTCAGCAAATTCCCGTAAAGATGAGCAACATTCAAACGATAATTAGCCACGATCCATCCCCCCTTTGATATAGCCTTTTTCTGCCAATTTTTTGCGTAGTTGCAAAACAGCAGTATAGGTTGCTAGGATATAGACTTTTTCAGTTGGTAGATTGGCGATATCTTTAATGACCTCATCAAGGTCTTTTGTTTCGGTGATCTTTTCTTCGGGAATTCCCGCTACTTTTAAACGCAGCGTCATATCTTGATGGCGGTCGCCGCCAGCAATGACTTGAGGAATCGCCATTTCGGCAAATGCTTCATGATTTCCATCCCAGATCCAGCTAACATCAATGCCGTCCGCATAATTTGCATTCAAGAGACTGACGAGAGAAAAAGGATACGGAGATAAGCCGATCATATCGATCACTTGATTCAGTCCTACCGGATTTTTGACTAACACGAGTGTACACTCTTTGCCATCGATGGTAATGACTTCTTGACGGCCAAAGACTTTTTCATCATAGGCCAATCCAGCTCTGATTTTTTCAGGTGCGACTTGATAATATTCCGCTACAGCGGTCGCTGCCAATGCATTATAGACATTGTACATGCCGCCAACTTCGATTCCATATGAATTCCCATCAATGATAAAATCAGCAGAAGTATTGTCCATTGCTGTGATGGCTGTCAATTTGTAGTCTAGTTTTGGACGTTTGAAGCCGCAGTTCGGACAATAGTATTTGCCTAGATTCGCATAGGTAATCATTTGGTAATGTAAGATGTGGTGGCATTCTGGACAAAGAACCCCGTCTGTATTGTAATGGGCCATCTGCTCCTGATTAGGTAAGTGATCAAAGCCATAATACTTTCTTGGATTAACAGTAGTGACAGAATTGAACAACGGGGAATCACCATTACATAGAATTGTGGCCGTCGGTGAATTTGCTGCTCCTTCAACGATCATTTTATATGTTGTATAGATTTCACCATAACGGTCCATCTGATCGCGAAAAATATTCGTGAAGACAAATAGTTCAGGTTTGATATACTTCGTTACTTTGCTAAGACTAGCTTCATCGATCTCTAGTACTGCAAACTTTTTGCCGCCTTTTGGTTTGGCAGATAAGAAAGTAGAAACGATTCCTTGGACCATATTGGCACCTGTTGGATTTGTCAGCACATCATCAAATTCTTGCCGTAAAATATTCACCGTCAGTGCAGTAGTCAAGGTTTTTCCGTTCGTACCAGTGATAACGACAACTTGATAATCTTTTGCTAGATGATCTAAAATATGCGGATCGATTTTTAATGCTATTTTCCCAGGCAGACTTGATCCGCCTTTAAAAAAGTTTTTTAATACCCACTGAGAGGTCTTACCGACTGTGACAGCCAGTTGACTTCTTAACCCCATAGTTGAACCTCCAAACGAGATGATTGTCTTTTTAGTTTAAATTCAATTTATCATACCATATGTTCTAAAAAAGGTTAAACGGCTTTTCGATTTCTTTAAGTTTCTGCAAAGAGTTCAGTTTATTGAACCAAAAAAGGCAGAGACATTCGTTACAAACAAGATGTCTCTGCCGCTTCAAAACGCTTGTGGAAGGCTCGCGACTTTAAGATACAACGCTTAGAACCTTCAATAGCGCCATTTTACTGGCTGTTTAACCAATAATAATCTTCTCGGTTGGGTATTCATAACCTAAATCTCGGGTTTCTTTTGGCACAAACAACAACAACGTATAAAGCATACCTACACGTCCAATGAACATCAGTAAGGCTATCACTAACTTACCCACACTTGAGAGATCATCGGTGATCCCTAACGATAAACCGGTGGTCCCAAACGCAGAAGCTACTTCGACAATGATGGCGATCAACGGGATATCTTCAGTGGCAGTCAAAAATAATACGCAGAAAAAGCACATTCCTAAGGATAACATGAAGACAACAACCGACTTACGCACATCGTCTTCATCGATCCGTCGGCCAAATATGTTGATATTGTCTTCACTCTTTAAGAAGGCATAAAGATAAAGACCAATAATGGCGATCGTTGTCGTACGAATCCCGCCACCAACTGAACTTGGGCTGCAACCGATAAACATTAGTAACGAAAAAACGATCAATGTCGTAGTCTGAAAGTTCCCTAAATCATGGATCTGCAGTCCAGCATTACGGGTAGTCATGGAATAAAACATACTGTTGATCCAGGTGCTGCTAAAGCCGTAATCTTTGAACAGATGGTCTTTCTCTAGGAAATAAATGGCGATCGTTCCACCGATAAACAAAATCACAAAAGCCAACATCGCGATTTTTGTAAACAATGAAAAGCGAAAAGGCAGTTGTCGGCGATTTTTTTTCAGCTTGAAGAGGGCCCATTCTCGGAAATCCATAATCACTGGAAACCCAATCCCACCGGTAAAAATCAAAAACATGATACAAATCAAAAAGAAATAATCATGTGCGAAAGGTAAAATGGAATTTCCTGTCACGTCAAAACCAGAGTTTGTGACCGCGGAAATAGCTTGGTAAAAACCATAAAATAGGGCATCCCGCCAATTGTCATAATAGCCATTAAAATAAAAATAAATAGAAAAAATAGCGCCAGAGATGGCTTGGCAAAGTAAGATGATCGTAAACGTGATTCGAATCATCCGCACGATTCCGCTTAGCTTTGGCTGATTCATATCCGTCATAATCAACTGACGCTGCTTCAATGAGATCTTTCTCCGAGAAACGATCGCAAAGAAAGTGGAGATCATCATAATCCCTAGTCCACCCACTTGAAAAAGAACTTCAAGAAGCACTACACCGCGATCATTGAACACATCATCGATAGGGAATGTCGTCAATCCGGTGACACTGACCGTGCTGACTGCCATAAAAAACATATCGATGAAGGAAGCATGAGAACGAGGTTCACGAAAAAAGGGAAGATAAAATAAACCTAAGGAAATAATCGTCATCAGAATATAGTAAAAAACGATCACTTGGATCGAAGAAACATTTTGGGCAATAAAATATTTGCTTTTGCGTTGTGTCAGACGAGCAAACCGCGTGAAATTCATAACTAGTCTCCTCACTAAATAAACTACCCACAGTATACCAAAGAACCAAGCAGTTTCAAAAGAAAGCAAGATTGAAAGTAAGTAGCAGCCAATATCATCAAAGAAACGCTCTGCAAAAATATGAGATAGTGCCGCAAAACAATTAATGGAACAGAGAAGACGATAGCCTGTCATTGAGAGAGTACTAGAAGATAGCGGTGAGCCGGACAAAAAACTGTATGCCCGATAAGTCTGTTGGGCATACAGTTTTTTTGAAGAGATCGGTTAGTTAGAGTGCTTCCACCGCTTCGATTGCGCGAAAGACTTTTTCTGGAGTGATCATTGGGTCGATCAGGACAAATGTTTCTTCTTCTTTAACGGCATAAGTCAAAACAGGCGCAAAATAAGCGCGATCCACACGAGTGACATGCAAGTCTTTTAGTTTCATAGGTAAGTGCAATGCTTCGTAGAAAGGACGCAGTTCCTCGATAACAGCAAAATCGTTGGTGTAGGCAAGCTGTACCCAGATGCAGTAGGCCACTTTATTGCCATGGAGGACACTGTGGGTTTCGCTCAGATAAGATAAGCCGTCATGTAATGCGTGGGCGCCAGAAGTTCTGCCAAACTCTACAGCAAATCCACCAACTTCTCCTGCTAAAGCGATGATGGCATCTGTGATTCGCGCAAAAGCTGGCGTCAAGCGCCCGGCTTCTAAATCAGTGACTGCTTGGATGGCATCTGCGATCAAGAGTTCTTTGATTAGTTTTGCACTTTGAAAACCGAGCCGAACCAAGGCTGTTTTATCTTCTTCTGCCATCGTGCGTACAATGGCTTCCATTTCATAATACTTGGCTAGCGTGTCTGCGATGCCTGCAATGAAATAATCCACGGGTGTTGCTAGCAAGAATCGAGTATCGACGATCGTCATATAAGCCCCTTTTTTGGCGTAATCGATCTTGCAGATTGTGTGGTCTGGGTAATAGGCGACAATCACAGGAGTAAAGGGTGCACAGTTGGAAACCAATGTAGGGATGACGATCAGCTCCGCTTCCATTCTTTCTGCAGTAATTTTTGCGGTATCTGCGACACGTCCACCACCGATCGCAAGCAGGACATCTGCGTGTTTGATCTTATCCGCTAACTCCTGAGCATTCTCATAACTTGAGGAGCCATCATAGCGATAAACAGGATAGTCAAATGGATGCGGATAATAGGTTTTAAAAACGTCAAATGATTGATCGCCAGTAATGACAGCAACCTGATCAAAATCATTGAGATACTCTGGTAGATCAAAAAGAACTCCTTCACCAGTAATATACCGGTTTGGTCCAGGGCGGACTTCATTGGCTAACATAACACAACACTCCTTTGCAATCGTCAGAATTTTCTAATTAGTGTAACGTGGAATAGCGCCTGCTGTCAATTTTTCTTTTGAGCAGTTTTGTTCAGATCAGCCAGGCCAAAGCCAATCGGCGCAAGCAGGCGTAAAGAGGGCATAAAGAAAGACCCTAACAAAGGAGAGTTTGTTCTTGCTAGTCTTCGCATAATCAAGACTGTTTTGCGAAGATCCTCTCCTTTTGAGGGTCAGTTGTTGGGCGAGAAAACAGCACTATTTCTATCTCAGAAACTAAAGGAATATTCAAACTGCCGCTTCTCAAAATAGGTTATGTCCAGTTTTGACGGATGAAACCAGCTCGTCCTGAACCTTCACGGTAGGCGTTGTAATGCGCCGTATTTTTCTTATAAAAATCTTGATGATAGTCTTCTGCTGGATAGAAAGGTTCAGCAGGTTCGATTGTTGTCACGATTGGATCTGTAAAGCGACCGCTTGCTTGCAAAGCGGCTTTTGAAGCTTCTGCGATTTTTCGTTGTTCTTCACTATTGTAATAGATGACTGGACGGTAAGAGTCCCCACGGTCTGCGAACTGACCAAAGGCATCTGTAGGATCGGTTTGTTGCCAATAGATAGCCACGAGTTCTTCATACGTTATTTGTTCAGGATCGAAAGTGATTTCTACGGCTTCTGTATGTCCTGTGGTTCCAGTTGTTACTTCTTGATAGGTAGGATGAGGGACATGTCCACCGGTAAAACCTGAGACTACCGAAAGAATTCCTGGTAAAGAATCGAAAGGTTTGACCATACACCAGAAGCAGCCGCCGGCAAAAATTGCAGTATCTTTCATTGTGATTCCTCCTTTGGTTTTATGGTATGCTTCTTATAGAGAAAGACAAGCGATATGCTTATAAGAAACGGCCAAAGAAAGCGAGGTTTGCTGTGGATATGATCATCATTTTATTGCGGGGGAATTCTGGCAGCGGAAAAACGACAGTAGCAAAAGCGCTGCATCAACAATTAGGGGCAGAAGCGGTGTTGATCTCACAGGATGTATTTCGCCGAGAAATTTTTCACGTGAAAGATACGCCTAATAATCATGCTGTAGGTCTAATGATGGAGGCCCTTTTATATGCGCGAGGGAAGGTTCCTTTCATCATCGTTGAGGGAATTTTTGCCCGTGAAAAATACCAGGACTTCTTGCTCTTTTTACTAGAATCCTTTGAGAAGTGTCTCATTTATTATTTTGATGTGCCTTTTCAAACAACGATTGAAAGACACCGAACACGGCCGCAACGGGTATTTTTTTCCGAATCATCGCTACAAAAGTGGTGGCTCGAAAAAGACCTTCTCTTTGGGGAAAACGGCATAGCGTCCAAGAGCAATGATACGAGTAATAAATCAGTCCTCTCAAAAGAGAAGATGTTTACAGAGAAGCAGACAATATCTGAAATGATCACGATGATCTTGGAGGATACGAAACAGTTTCAAAAATAGCCTTGAAGCAAACGATCTGTTTTCCAAAAAAACTAAAGTGAGGTATCTCTATGTTAGACAAATCAATTCCTTATGCAGAAATTTGGATGGAGCGCATGGCTGCGGATGAAGTAGCACCGGTCCCTGACTCAAATAACTACATCATTCAACCTTATCAATCCGGTGATGCGAGTGAGTGGGCGCGGATTGAGACAGCGGTGGGAGAATTTGATACAGAAGCCGCGGCACTTGCGTATTTTGAAAAAGACTTTCTCCCCTATGAATCTCAATTGCCGCAACGAATGTTTTTTGCAGTGGATCCAGAAGGAACAAAGGTAGGAACAGCGACTGCTTGGTGGAAGAAGAAGCAAGATGGCAACATTGTGCCGCTCGTTCATTGGGTAGCAGTCATTCCCAGCGCTCAAAGACAAGGGATCGCTCGCGGCTTGGTAACCAAAGTTATAGAAACATGCCAGAACCAAACGGCAGATTCCGAAGAATCTGCTGCCGCTATTTTTCTCCATACGCAAACATGGAGTCATGCTGCGATTGGACTGTATCAACAACTAGGCTTCAAACTTATTGATACAGACTATCAGGGACAGATGAATCCCGAGTACGAACAAGTATTGACTATTTTGAGAGACGTGGCGCAGAAGGAAAACGGGCAGTAAAGCCAATCATTTGCAGGCATCGTTCTGTTCAGTACCCCTCTTAGCGACTTCTGAATTTAAACCTGTAAAAATTCCTTGTTTTCAAGTATAATACCAAAGGAGTATCAGGAAGGATGGGCAAGATGGCACAACTTTTTTTTAAATATGGCGCGATGAATAGTGGCAAAACGATCGAGATTTTAAAAGTTGCACATAATTATGAAGAACAAGACAAGCCGGTCGTGATTATGACCAGCGGCATCGATACCCGAAGCGGGATCGGAACAGTTTCCAGTCGTATTGGGTTAGAGCGTGACGCCATTCCGATTTTCGATGAGACCGATTTGTATCATTTAGTAAAAGATCTAGGATATCAACCCTATTGCATTTTGATTGATGAGGCACAGTTTTTGAAAAAACACCATGTCTTGGCGTTTACTAAAATCGTAGACGAATTAGGCATTCCTGTGATGGCATTTGGTTTAAAAAATGATTTTCGCAACGAATTATTCGAAGGTTCTAAATATCTGCTTCTTTATGCAGATAAAATTGAAGAAATGAAAACGATCTGCTGGTTCTGCCACAAAAAGGCGACCATGAATCTGCATTACATTGACGGTAAACCAGTCTATGAAGGCGATCAAGTTCAAATTGGCGGTAATGAAGCCTATTACCCTGTTTGTCGCAAACACTATTTTCACCCTGGAATCAAAAAAGAAGGAGAATAAAACATGTACGATCAGTTACAAGCGATTGAAGACCGTTATGAAGAACTAGGCGAACTGCTTAGTGATCCCGCTGTCATTTCAGATACGAAACGGTTCATGCAGTTGTCCAAAGAAGAAGCAAATACCCGAGAGACTGTCGAAGTGTATCGCCGTTACAAAGAAGTCGTTGAAGGCATCAAAGATACAGAGGAACTATTGGGCGAAAACTTGGATGCAGAAATGGCAGAAATGGCTAAAGAAGAACTATCTGACTTAAAAAAAGAAAAAGATGTTCTTGAAGACCGCATCAAAATCTTATTATTACCAAAAGATCCCAATGATGACAAAAACATTATCATGGAAATTCGCGGGGCTGCGGGTGGAGATGAAGCGGCACTATTTGCTGGAGATCTCTTTAATATGTATCAGAAATATGCGGAAACACAAGGTTGGAAAGTCGAAGTGATGGATGCCAACGTTACCGGCATCGGCGGCTACAAAGAAGTCATCATGATGATCAGCGGTGAGAATGTCTATTCAAAATTGAAATATGAAAGTGGCGCGCATCGGGTACAACGCGTGCCGTCGACAGAATCTCAAGGACGAATCCACACATCTACAGCAACCGTAGTCGTGATGCCAGAAGCAGAAGAAGTAGAGATCGATATTGCTGATAAAGATATCCGAACAGATATCTATCATGCTTCAGGCGCTGGTGGTCAGCACGTCAACAAAACGGCATCAGCTGTCCGCTTGACACACTTGCCGACTGGTATCGTCGTTGCCATGCAGGATGAGCGTTCACAGTTGAAGAACCGTGAGAAAGCGATAAAAGTCTTGCGGGCAAGAGTATACGACCAAATCCAGCAAGAAGCACGAAGCGAATACGATGCAAATCGTAAATCAGCAGTGGGAACTGGGGATCGTTCTGAACGGATCCGTACGTATAACTTTCCGCAAAATCGGGTGACGGACCACCGCATCGGGTTGACTATCCAAAAATTGGATCAAATTTTGGCTGGAAAACTTGATGAGATCATTGATGCATTGATCATGTACGATCAAACATCAAAATTGGAAGAAATGCAAAATGGGTAAAACCTATCGAGAAGTCCTTTCACGGGCTTCTTCTTTTTTAGAAACAAAGGGACTGGAAGGGTATGCGATCCAATACCTTTTTCTGGCTCGTAAAAATTGGCAAAAACTAGATTGGTTGCTGCATATGGATCAGCAAATTTCGCCAGCTGATAAAGTGCAAATTGAAGCAGATCTGCAGCAGCTTTTAGCGCATCGTCCCCCCCAATACCTTTTAGGCTATGAAGAGTTTTATGGCCATCGCTTCAAAGTAACAGAAGACACATTGATTCCTCGACCGGAAACGGAAGAATTAGTCGCTTTGTGTCTGGAGCAAACAGAACCTGCAGAGAATTTGCGGGTCGTAGATATTGGGACAGGGACAGGTGCGATCGCGGTCTCTTTGAAATTGGCACGTCCTCACTGGCAGATCGCTGCTGTTGATCTTTCAGAGGCCGCATTGGCGGTAGCTAAAGAGAATGCGGCGCAATTAGGTGCGGAGGTCGCTTTTTATCAAGGCGACACGCTGACACCAGTGGGGGATCAATCATGGGACATCATTGTATCAAACCCGCCTTATATCAGTGAGCAGGAGTGGGAGCTGATGGATGCCAGTGTGCGTCAGTTTGAACCCCAAATGGCCCTTTTTGCAGCGGAGAATGGTCTAGTGATGTATCGTAAGATTGCAGACCAGGCAAAGAAGTTATTGACACCTGACGGAAAAATCTTCGTCGAAATCGGTTTTCAACAAGGCAAATCTGTCCAGCGTATTTTTGCGGAAGCTTTTCCAGATAAAAAAGTTACGGTCATTCAAGATTTATCTGGAAAAGATCGGTTGGTCGCAGTACAATAATCCACAGCATGTGGACAACCATTTTTTTGAAAAATTTTTTTGATAAAAAACAGTGATAGAGTAAGACTTACTTGCGAATAAAAGTTATAAACAGGGTTATCCACACTTGACAAACGATTTATCCACAAAATGTGGATAAAAACCGAAAAAATGTTGATAAGTGTGGAAGTCCTCAAAAAAAGGATGTGGATAAACTGTGGAAACAAAAAAATTTAGTGAAGAACAATTATCCGAAGCAGCAAAAATTTTAGCCGCGGGTGGATTAGTTGCTTTTCCTACAGAAACAGTGTATGGCTTAGGCGCTAACGCTCTTTTGCCTGAAGCGGTAGCACAAGTCTATGCCGTCAAAGGAAGACCTAGTGACAACCCATTGATCGTCCATCTCGCCGACCCGGAACAACTGAAGGATTATGTGGATAACTTGCATCCAGCAGCGGAAAAATTGATGGCAAAGTTTTGGCCTGGCCCCCTAACATTGATTTTTTCTATCAAAAATAACAGTTTACCGTCTATTGTGACCGGGGGGTTATCCACAGCGGCATTCCGTATGCCAGCGAATAAAAAAACACTTTCAGTCATTAAACAGGCACATGTCCCACTAGTCGGACCTAGCGCAAATACCTCTGGCAAGCCAAGTCCGACCTCAGCTGAACATGTATTGCATGATTTGAAAGGAAAGATAGCTGGTGTGATCGATGATGGGACTACTAGGATCGGAGTTGAATCAACAGTCTTGGATTTAAGTGATCCGACAGCAAACCCAATGATCTTGCGTCCAGGAGCCGTGACCAAAGAACAATTAGAAACGGTTTTAGGCAGTGAAGTCGAAATAGATAAACACCTAGTATCTGAAGGTGAAAGACCCAAAGCACCGGGAATGAAATACAAACATTATGCTCCGGATACAAAGGTTGTGATGGTTCGGTCAGAGGACTGGCCAGCAGCACTCGATTGGGTCAAGCAGCAGCGATTGCGAGCAGGTGTCTTGGCAGGCCCATCAATTTGTGAGACAGCCAGATTTGAAACAGCAGCTGTTTACATGTATGCGGACGACACGGTTGAGGCAGCAGCAAAAGGACTTTTTGCAGGTTTGCGAGCCTTAGATGAATCGATCGCTGGCTTGGAGATCATTTTAGTGACCGCTTTTCCTGAGACAGGGATGGGCAGCGCCTATATGAATCGCTTGAAAAAAGCAGCCAATCAAAATTTTTTTCAGGTAAAATAGAAAAAACGCTGCTTTGATCATAGGTAGTGCTTAGGAAATATGATACAATGCTAGCATTAAGGTAAAGGGGTGTTGTATGAATGGACTATCAAACGTTTGATCCTGATTTATGGCAAGCCATTGAAAAGGAAGCGGATCGCCAACAAAACAATTTAGAATTGATCGCATCTGAAAATATCGTTTCCGCAGGTGTAAGAGCGGCTCAAGGCAGTATTTTAACAAATAAATATGCCGAAGGATATCCAGGTCGCCGTTACTACGGTGGTTGTGAATTTGTCGATGTTGTTGAAAATTTAGCAATTGATCGTGCCAAAGAACTTTTTGGTGCGGCCTATGCAAACGTACAGCCTCACTCAGGCTCACAAGCCAATACTGCAGCATATCTAGCGTTGATTGAACCAGGAGATACGGTGATGGGCATGGATCTATCCGCAGGTGGGCATTTGACCCATGGCTCTCCAGTCAATTTTAGTGGGAAAACCTATCACTTTGTTAGCTATGGCGTAGACCCAGCGACTGAAGTGATTGATTATAATGTCGTACGGATCTTAGCGAGAAAGCATCAACCAAAATTGATCGTTGCTGGTGCAAGTGCGTATTCACGAACAATCGATTTTGCCAAATTCCGTGAAATTGCTGATGAAGTCGGTGCTAAGTTGATGGTAGATATGGCACATATCGCAGGATTAGTTGCTGCTGGTCTGCATCCAAATCCAGTTCCTTATGCAGACATCACTACTTCTACGACCCACAAAACCCTTAGAGGGCCTCGTGGCGGCTTGATTTTGACCAATGACGAAGACTTAGCGAAAAAAATCAACAGTGCAGTCTTTCCTGGCATTCAAGGCGGACCTTTGGAACATGTGGTCGCTGCCAAGGCAGTCGCATTCAAAGAAGCATTGGATGAAGACTTCAAATCCTATTCAGAGCAAGTGATCAGAAATGCGCAAGCAATGGCAAAAGTGTTCAATCAAGCACCGCAAGCACGGCTTGTTTCTGGTGCAACGGACAATCATTTATTGCTGATTGATGTGCGAGGATTTGAGCTTAACGGAAAAGAAGCCGAAGCATTGCTTGACCAAGTCAACATCACAGTCAATAAAAATTCGATTCCATTTGAAACCCTTAGCCCATTTAAAACGAGCGGTATTCGTGTCGGCACACCGGCAATCACTAGCCGTGGGTTCAAAGAAGAAGATGCTGTGGAAGTAGCAAAACTGATTGTCAAAGTGTTGGAACACCCTGAAGATACGGCTGTTTTGGAAGAAGCAAAAGCACAAGTGAAAGAGTTGACGGACAAGTATCCGTTGTATTAAGATGTAGCAGGAAAAGGGTTTGAGCCGATGCTCAGATCCTTTTTTGAAGGAATATGGCTATGACGTGATGCAAGGTTGTATCAATCGTTGATTTGCTTTAAAATAAAAGAAAAACCAAAGGAGACTTTTAAAATGGGTAAATTCCAAGTAATTGACCACCCCTTGATTCAACACAAATTAACAATGATCCGCGACAAGAACTGTGGAACGAAAGTGTTCCGTGAAGTTGTCGATGAAATCGCCATGTTGATGGCGTATGAAGTATCACGGGATATGCCCCTCGAAGATGTAGTGATCGAAACACCGATCGAAGAATCGACCCAAAAAACACTTAGTGGTAAAAAAGTAGCAATCGTACCGATTCTACGGGCCGGACTAGGCATGGTCGACGGTATTCTAGAGTTGATCCCAGCGGCTAAAGTAGGACACATTGGTATGTATCGTGATGAAGAAACCCTTGAACCACATGAGTATTTCGTTAAATTGCCTGAAGACATCGACACTCGTCAGTTATTTATTGTTGATCCAATGTTAGCAACTGGTGGTTCAGCGATCATGGCCATCGATGCGTTGAAAAAACGCGGTGCTTCTAACATGAAGTTTGTTTGCCTAGTTGCTGCGCCAGAAGGTGTGAAAGCATTGCAGGATGCCCATCCTGATGTGGATATCTACACAGCAAGCTTAGATGACCGCTTGAATGAACATGGCTACATCGTTCCTGGATTAGGCGATGCTGGTGACCGTTTGTTTGGAACAAAATAAAAGAAAGAGCGTGGAACAAAAAGTGAAAAACACTTTTGTTCCACGCTCTAAACACGTCTAAACGCTGGGAGTAGGAGCAACTCCTTCGGAAATAAATCGAACTACTCAAAAACTACTCAAACATTTGAAAAGCAATTTCCGTGTATTCCTCCTTATTTCTTGGAGATTACCACTTTTGTCCCAGTCTCCTTTTGAACGAACTACATTTTCGTTAACTGTTTATAATTAATGATCAATACACCATTACTTTGTGTAACAAGCTTTTGATTCTCCGCTGTCTGATTCAATTCAACAACCGCAGAGTTCTTAAGCTGCTTAGTGACTGTACCGGTTTGTTTTATTCCATGGATCGTGAACATGACAGGAGTAGCGACCTCAAAATTTGCACCTTCAGCTGACGGGACAACGGTTGTTTCGAACTTACCAAATGTTGCCATGTAAAAACCTCCTTGATATAGTTAAATTATACCACATTTTTTGAAAATTTTCAGTAATCCTATTTTTTCCCTAAACTTCTCTTTACAAAGTTGTGTTTTTTTCTTATAATCTTCTTTGTGTTAGTTGCCAGCTTAGCTCAGTTGGTAGAGCAACGCACTCGTAACGCGTAGGTCACAGGTTCGAATCCTGCAGCTGGCATTGAAGCAGTCTAATTAGACTGCTTCTTTTTTTAGATGATTTTTTTAGAGAAAACTTTAAAGTTTCTAAATTTTTTCTGAATGAGAACGGGGAATCCTTTCTTTTCTGCGCAAACATCACTATAATGGATAAAGATTCTACAGAAGAGAGTGTGGGCATGGAAAATACACGAATAAAAAAGAATGATAATCGAATTGACTACGGTGTGATATTACCCGTATTTTTATTGTGCTTGATTGGGTTTGCGTCATTGTATGTCGCATTGACGAATGATCCAAGGAATCCATCCGTGGGAAAAACCTTAGGATTTCAAGCTTTATGGTATGTACTAGGAGTTATCGCAATTATAGTGATCATGCATATAAAATCCAAGTGGTTGTGGAAGTTGACTCCCTATATTTACGGAGCAGGATTGCTGGTAATGCTGGGTCTCTTGAAGTTCTATGATGCAGGGTTAGCCGACTCTACGGGCTCGCGAAACTGGCTGCGTTTTGGCTCCTTTACGATCCAGCCTTCGGAATTGATGAAGATTGCCTTTATCATGATGTTGGCGCTGGTGGTCACCCATCACAATGTTCGTCATCGAGATCGAGATTTAAAGACGGATGGCTTATTGATCGCTAAAATGTTAGCTGTAACCATTCCGGTCCTAGTTTTAGTCATGCTGCAAAAAGACTTTGGAACGATGTTAGTTTTCTTAGCTATTTTTGGTGGGATCTTTTTGATGTCGGGGATTTCTTGGCAGATCGTGATCCCAGTTATCGCCGCTTTTGTTTTGATAGGGGGCGGGACCATCTTTTTAGTTACAACAGATATGGGACGAGAGTTTCTCTATAATGTCGGCTTTAAAGAATATCAGTTTGCACGTATCGATTCTTGGTTAGATCCGTTTCACGATACTCAAGGCCAGTCTTTCCAACTAGCTTATGCTTTAATGGCTATTGGGTCTGGTGGGATGTTCGGTAAAGGGTTCAATGTGAGTGATGTCTACGTGCCAGTTCGTGAATCAGATATGATTTTCTCTGTGATCGGAGAGAACTTTGGGTTTGTCGGCAGTGCCTTTGTGATTTTATTATATTTCATTTTGATTTACCGAATGATTCGGGTTTGTTTTGATACAAACAATGAATTTTATGCCTATCTTGCTACCGGGATCATCATGATGATCTTGTTCCATGTCTTTGAAAATATCGGTGCTAATATTGGCTTATTGCCTTTGACAGGTATTCCATTACCCTTCATCAGTCAAGGGGGATCGGCATTATTAAGTAACATGATCGGCATTGGCTTGATTTTATCGATGCGCTATCAGGCTGAGAGTACACCAAAAACCTTGTAAGGAGATAGCTATGATCACATTTTACTGGTATCCGAAATGCAGTACATGTAAAAATGCGAAAGCTTGGCTAGAAGCAAATGGGATTCCCTATGAGGCCATTGACATGATCAAAGAGGTGCCTACGAAGGCGCAATTGTTACAATGGATCACCTCTAGCGGCTTGCCAGCTCGCCGCTTTTTTAACACAAGCGGAATGAAATATCGTGAATTAGGTTTGAAAGAGAAAGTACCAACGTTGTCAAATGAAGAAGCCGCAACTTTGTTGGCCACAGACGGCATGTTGATCAAACGCCCATTGTTGATTAGTGAAGATCGCTTTTTGATCAATGGGTTTAAAGAAAAAGAATATGAAGGAGTCTTGTTAGAATCATGGAAAAGAAATGCTTGAGAAAAAAAGATAATTTGTGGGTACTGTTCAATGGCAAAGAATACTGTGTTGGTTTGACAAAAGAAGCACAAGAAGAATTAGGTGCTGTGTCTTTTGCTTCTTTGAAAAAAGTTGGTACAGCCTTGAAACAAGGAGATACGCTAGTGGAGTTGGAAGCAGAAAAAGCTGTCAGTGAATTTCCAAGCCCATTAACAGGCGTGATTTCTTCTGTAAATGAAAAAATCGATCAAAACGTTGATATCTTAAACGACAGCGATGAAATGAACGCTTGGCTAGTCAGCTTTAAAGATGTTGATCCAAGTCAATTTGACGAATTATAAAACAAGATCCAACCACTGATTTACAAAAAGAATTGACAGCAGATTGAGACGTTGCTATAATTTGCTCAATAAATGAATGCTTTGAAAAGAAGAGTACATGTTCTTGACGTACACAGAGAGCCCTGTTTGGTGTAAATGGGCAACGAAGAGAAGATGGAAGATGGTCTTTGAGCAGGATGGGTGAGTCTAAGGACAAGCCTATCACGGGATGCACCCGTTACTGTGCAACAGTATGCGAAGAAATTCAAGTACTGGAAGAGGCTGTTGATGCGAGTCGACAGTAAATCAAGGTGGTAACACGGAAGTTGTGCTTTCGTCCTTTGTAACAGTATAATGTACAAAGGATGAAAGCTTTTTTTGTGTTTAACTAGTGAATGAATAAAGAAAGATGGGAAATTTATGGCATTAATCGAATTGACCCACGTAAAGAAATCCTTTGACGGTAAAAGTGGCGCAGTCCATGCCGTCAATGATGTTTCTCTGCAAGTGGAAAAAGGCGATATTTATGGCATCGTTGGTTATTCAGGTGCCGGCAAAAGTACATTGGTTCGTCTATTGAATGGATTAGAACTTCCTTCAGCTGGTGATGTAGTGATCAATGGTCAAAATATTTTAGCCTTGAAGAACAAAGAATTACGAGATTTTCGTAAAAAAATTGGAATGATTTTTCAACACTTTAACCTCTTGTGGTCACGAACAGTATTGGAAAATATCGAATTACCATTAGAATTGGCAGGGATCCCCAAAATCAAACGCCGCGAGCGGGCACAAGAGCTGGTAAAACTTGTCGGGTTAGAAGGACGCGAAAAAGCTTACCCTTCCCAATTGTCAGGTGGCCAAAAACAACGGGTAGGAATTGCCCGTGCGTTAGCAAATGAGCCAGAAATCTTGCTATGCGACGAAGCAACCAGTGCTCTTGACCCTCAAACAACCGAAGAAGTTCTGGATTTACTGCTGTCCATCAACAAAAAACTGAATTTGACGATTGTACTGATCACCCATGAGATGAACGTGATTCGCAAAATCTGCAATAAAGTAGCTGTAATGGAATTAGGCAAAATCGTTGAAGAAGGTTCCGTACACTCGGTGTTTCGTCATCCGCAACAAGCTGTGACTAAGCGCTTTGTGCAGCAAGATTTGGAGCCAGAAGAAGATCCCGAGGAATTGCGTCAAGCCTTTTTAAGAGAAAATCCCCATGGCCGCTTAGTGACATTGACCTTTACGGAAGACAATGCGAATGAACCAATCATTTCGCAAGCGATCCGAAAGTATCTGATTGATGTCAATGTTGTTTATGGCAAGATTCAGCAAACGAATGAAGGCTCTTTTGGCGCATTAACCGTTCTATTGACCGGTGAAACAGCAGAAATCGATAAAGCATTGCGCTTTTTTGCGCAAGAACAAGTAGGCGTGGAGGTGATCGAGCGTGGGTAAATCATTTTCAGAAACCTATTTTGATTTTGAAAAAATCGATTGGGCAAACATGCAACAAGCGACGATCGATACGTTATTTATGACATTCTTCTCTATGGTACTAGTCATTGTGATTGGACTAATACTAGGATTGGCTCTTTATTCATTAGGTCGCAAGCAAACATTTGGATCACGCTTTGCCTATACCTTAGTCTCGATTATCAGTAACGTGTTTCGTTCAACTCCGTTTATGATCTTGATGGTTTTGATTATACCGTTTACGACACTATTGGTAGGATCCTTCTTAGGGGCAAAAGCTGCGATTCCAGCATTGGTTCTATCAGCAGCTCCTTTTTATGCACGGTTAGTAGAGATTGCCTTTCGAGAAGTAAGTCCAGGTGTGATTGAAGCTGCCGAGGCGATGGGAGCAAGTTACTGGGAGATTATTTATAAGATTATCATTCCTGAGAGTGTCCCAGCATTGATTTCGGGCATCACTGTCACCACCATTTCAATGATTGGTTACACAGCTATGGCAGGGGCGATCGGTGCCGGAGGCCTTGGTTCATTGGCTTGGCAAGAAGGCTTTCAACGGGGAAATTACACTGTGACGCTTGTAGCAACAGTGATTATTTTAATTATTGTCTTTATCTTACAAGCAATCGGCGACTTTTTGACAAAAGCAACAGACAAACGCTGATTGGCTGAAAAAGAAAAACATCAAACAGAAAATTGGGAGGAATAAAAATGAAAAAGATTTTTGGTTTTGCAACAACAGTATTGTTAACAGTCGCTTTAGCAGCCTGCGGTACAGGTTCAAATAACAGCGCCGATTCAACATCAGCTAGTGGAGAAAACACGAAATTGGTGGTGGGAGCATCTGTCACACCCCATGCAGAAATTTTAGAACAAGCAAAACCATTGTTGGAAAAAGAAGGAATCGATTTAGAAATCAAAACCTTCGATGATTACATCTTGCCAAACAAAGCTTTAGAAAATGGCGATATCGATGCCAACTATTTCCAACATATCCCTTACTTGAACAAGCAAATTGCCGATAATGGCTATGACTTTGTTAATGCAGGAGCGGTTCATATCGAACCGATGGGGTTGTATTCAAAACGGATCTCTGACATTTCTGAATTAGCTGAAGGTGCAACCGTGATTACTTCAAATTCGGAATCCGATTGGGGTCGTATCTTAACGATTTTACAAGATGCTGGTGTGATTAAGTTGAAAGATGGTGTCGATGCTGAAACAGCAACATTTGATGATATTGCTGAAAATCCAAAGAAATTAGAATTCAAGCATGATATTGATCCTTCATTATTGGCAACGGCTTACCAAAATGATGAAGCAGACCTAGTGGCCATCAATGCGAACTTTGCTTTTGGGATCGACTTGAATCCAGCAGATGATTCTGTTTTATTAGAAGCGGATAATTCACCATACGTCAATGTGATTGCCGTACGCAGTGGCGACGAAAGCAGCGATAAAATCAAAAAATTGGTTGAAGTGCTTCACTCTGACGAAATCAAAGACTTTGTCGAAAAACAATGGCAAGGTTCTGTGAAAATCGTTGATGCGGACGCTAAATAGTTTCCTTCATTAAGCAGTACAAACAGAGCAGTGACATAAGTTAAAAACAGACGAAACTTACTAAATGATAAAGAGATTTGACCTTCCTCGCAATCTTGCGTCGAAGACCTCCTGAATCGCAGGAGTAATCTCTTTACGTTTCGGTTAGGTGGTTTGTTTCATACTTTTGTCACTGCTCTTTTTTAATTCCAATCTAGCAAAACAGAACGGTTATGCCAAATCATTTCATACAGCAGCGGCAATTCAGGGTGCTTTTTTAATAATTGATCGTAGTGGGGGAGCTGGCTAAGAAACAGACGAATGAGTGTGAGGGTATCAGGTGAAAGTGATCCACTCCCTTTAAACAAGATCAGATTGCCTTCCAATAAAGCACAGAGCAAGTGGATTTGAGTGATTTTGACAAGACAGATTTGAAAGGAGTCACTTCCCAGACGTTCTTTGAGCAGTTCTGCAGCAAATATTTGGTTCAGCAAGTAGGTATCTTCTTCAGATAAATAGAAGGCTTCAAGTCCAAGTAATTGTTTCCATAAGAAAAGATAGTTGCGTTCATGGCGCAAATAAAAGGCAGGGACAAAGTTTTTTGGAAAAACTGTAGCTAATGCGATCCCATTTTCCAGCGGATAAACCGCTTTTCTTTTTTCATGGATTGTTTTGATACAAAAGAAGGCCTCACTGGAACTTTTTATCAAGTGTGGACGCATCCAGCGCAACAATTGATAATGGAAAAAACGGATTTGTATTTCGTTCCCTTGTAAAAGTGGAAAATGCTTGCGATTCAGAGATAAGTGATACGCTGCCAAAGAGGATGATAGAGCAGTGAAACGTCGATTGACACTGGAAGGGCTCAGGTGGCATTTTCTGCATAATAATGGATAAGTCAACGAAGGTTCTTCCAGCTGGGTGTTAAGAATACGGTAGTTACTGCTCTTTTTTACAAGAGAAGCGATGACTTTTTTTTTAACTCAGTAACCGACATTGCTTCCGTCTGTAAATAATCAAGTTGGCCTTTTTTAATCAAAAATTTGATTGGTAACTTGATACCTAACTCGCTGGCGATCATCCGTCTAATAGTCTTGACGGAGATCCCTTGTTGCAGGGCTGCTTGTTGGAGGGGGAGCGGCCTTTCTTTGAAAAGACTACGGATCAGACGCAACATGCGCAACACTTCTTTCTCGAGAAAATCCTCCAAGTTGTGAATCACCTCTTTCGGATGAGATTACATTTATTATAGTGGATAACTAGTTTCTTGGTTTTTTTAGAAAAGAATAATCATCAAAGTTTAATAAATAATTTTCACTACAAAGAGACAGATGTGGAGCTAATCAGCTTAAAAGAGAAAAAAATGAAGAAAATAAGGAAAAAAACAGGGATTCTGGATTCATAGTAGGGAATGATGGAAGGGGAAATTGGGTGATCCTGCAAGCAGTGTCGCTTAAAAGCAGACTCAAAAGAACCGCACAACTGAATAGCTGAAAAATAGTAGGGCAACACTAAAAAACTACTAGGCTAAGAATACCTTAAGCCTAGCAGAAAGTGTCTAGCTATCCCTCCCTCGCTGGAGATTTGGTACGTAATGCAGAGAAATAAATTATAGAAAATCAGCTTGCTTCACTAGGCAATAAAATGGTTTGGCGCTGACCATCATCATAGGCATAAACGGTTTGAGGCAAATACTCATTGTAAGCAATCGGCAGATCGATACACATCCCAGCACGGCGATCATCTTGTGAAAAATGAATACTAACACGGCCGTCATTATTTTTTACGTGAAAAGTTAATAGATTTTCTAACGGAATAACGCCTTTCAGATCCAAGTCAATGATCAGCCATAAACTATCGATCAATTCTCCCGGCATGGTTTGGACGATACCGCCAGAAGCATAGCGGCTGCGGCTACTGTCAAATGGTTCAAACATGGTTGTTCCCTCCTTGAGGATAAAGTCGGTCGTGGGTCGGCAATCGAAAGATAGAATCAACTTGTTTAAAATAAGACCACTCCTCAAGGAATGGTCTTATTCTTTACTTGTAGCAAAAATTATTCTTGATCTTCACCAATAACAGCTGGTTCTGCTGCTTCACCGTTTTCGTCATCTTCTGAAAGTTCTTGTGCTTCAGCAACAGCAACGATTTGTTCTTCGGCTTCTGTGACGATCGTATAATCATCATTTTTCTCTAAATCGCCTACAGTCAACGCGTCACCAATTTCAAGTCCAGTGACATCAACTTCAATACGTTCAGGTAATTTATCTGGTGTTGCGGATACAACGACACTGTATAAGTTTTGTGTCAATACGCCGCCGGCTTTCACGCCTGCTGCATCACCAACTAAGGTCAATTCAGCTTCTACCTCAGTTTCTTCATTCATATCGACTGAGATGAATTCAACATGGGTCAATGCACGAGTGAACGTGTCTGATTGAAATTCTTTGATCAGTGTATTTACTTTCTTGCCTTCTAAGTTCATAGTGATTACGGTATTCAAACCATTTTCACGTAGCAGTCTTTCTAATTCCGCTGCATTGACTGCAATCGGAGTACTGTCTACTTGATAACCATTCACGATAGCAGGTACTTTTCCTTCGTGACGCAATTTGTTCCGTAATGAACGGGGGCGAACTTCTCTTTTCGTAACTTCTAATGATACTGACATAACTCAATTCCTCCTAAAATTTCCCGAAAAAAACGGGATGTTTTTAAGCAAATTTTGTTAACTCTGCACATTAAGTGGTACGTGAGTAAAAACACGCAAAAGGGCAGTTGTTTACACAACTGCCCCAGAAAGTTTTGGTTCAACTTTTCTCCACCAGGTCGTAACGCTGTGTATGAGAAACTTTATTTACTTTACTCTTTAACCTTACGTGGAAAGTCGAAGAAAGTCAAATGAAATGATGAGTCGAGGATTTGCAAGCAATTAAATCTGAGCTATAATAGCCAAGATGGAGAGAAAACAATGCGTATAGACAAACTGATAGAAGAGCGGCTAGCGACCTCTCGCAAAGAAATGAAACGTCTTTTTCAACAAGGGAAAGTCTTGGTGGATCAGCAAATCGAACGGAACCCATCTCGAAATGTCGACAGTCGATTGCATGAAATCAAGGTTGCTGGGGTACTGCTGCAAACAAGAGATGTGTATTACTTACTCAATAAGCCAGCGGGGGTGGTGACAGCAAATATAGATCACCAGCACGCCACAGTCATTGATCTTTTACAGCCAGAAGACCGACAGGCGACACTTTATGCAGTGGGACGTTTGGATCGCGATACAGAAGGATTGGTATTGTTGACGACGAATGGGCAGTTAGGCTATGAATTATTGCACCCAAACAAGAAAGTGCCGAAACGATACGATGTCATTGTCAATGGTCCGGTAACAGCGGAAGATGTGGCTGCTTTTGCTCAAGGCATCGTTTTTCATGGAGGTGTCGTTTGTCAGCCTGCCAAATTGACCATAGAGATGACTTCAGGTAGGCGGTCCTTTGTTCATCTAGAGATTGCTGAAGGGAAGTTCCATCAAGTGAAGAAGATGTTTTTAGCAAGAGGGAAAAAAGTGATTGCCCTAAAAAGAGTTGCAATTGGTCCTTTGGAACTAGGGGATCTATTGTCCGGAGAATACCGGAATCTCACCCAATTTGAATTAGAAAGCCTAGCGAATTATTTTCGCTGAGAAAGAGGAGACTATGACTTATAAAACACTGTTATTTGATGTCGATGATACGATTCTTGATTTCCAAGATACTGAACATGAAGCGCTGACAGCTCTTTTTGCGGAACAAGGTCTGACGATGGATCTCGAAATGAAACAGACTTATCAAGAGGTTAATCACGGATTGTGGCAACAATTTGAACAAGGGAAGCTGTCTAGAGACCAAGTAGTCAATGAACGATTTGGCTTATTTTTTAAAAAGTATGGGCGAATCGTCGACAGTGAAGCGATGGAAAAACACTATCGTTCTTACTTGGATCAAGGGCATAAATTATTAGGCAATAGTCAGCTAGTGTTGGCCGAATTGGCTGACAAGTTTGATTTATATGTTGTGACTAATGGTGTCTCTAAAACCCAATACCGCCGTTTGTCAGATGCTAAGTTGATGCCTTATTTTCGGGATATCTTTGTATCAGAAGATACAGGTTATCAAAAACCAATGAAAGAATTCTTTACCTATGTTTTTGACCGGATTCCTAATTTTGAACAACAAAAAACAGTCATTATTGGTGACTCATTGTCTTCAGATATTTTGGGCGGACATTTGTCAGGGATCGATACAATCTGGCTGAATCCTAACAAAAAAGCGGCTTCAACAGTTCTCCCAACCTATGAGATCCAGTCGTTGGATCAATTGCCATCGTTATTAAAAGACTGATTTCTTAGAAATGAATAGTAATTTTTCAGAATTTCGCTATAATAGAAACAGTGTAAATTTTAGAGACGAAAGAGGTTAATTGAATGACGAATGGCAAGCCCATTATTATTGGTGTGACTGGTGGTTCTGGTAGTGGAAAAACAAGTGTGAGCCGAGCGATTTTCAATCACTTTCCCAATCATTCCATTATGATGCTTGAACAAGACTCTTATTATAAAGATCAAAGCAACTTGAGCTTTGAAGAACGGTTGAACACAAACTATGATCATCCGTTTGCCTTTGATACCGATCTATTGATCGAACATCTGCAGAAACTCCTTGCCTACGAAACGATCGAAAAACCGGTCTATGATTATGTGGCACATACTCGCAGTGAAGCAACGATCATTCAGGAACCAAAAGAAGTGATCATCCTTGAAGGAATCTTGATTTTGGAAGACGAACGTTTGCGAGACTTGATGGATATCAAACTGTATGTAGATACGGATGATGATATTCGAATCATTCGTCGGATCAAACGAGATATGGAAGAACGCGGACGAACGCTGGATTCCGTTATTGAACAATATTTGACAGTAGTCAAGCCTATGTATCATCAATTTATCGAACCTACGAAGCGCTATGCAGATGTCATCGTTCCAGAAGGCGGCGAGAACCACGTAGCGATTGATTTGATCACAACGAAAGTTGCAACATTCTTAACCGAAAGCTGAGCATCTTTTCTTTCGAAAACACTTATTAAAGAATTTTTTTGATAAAGCAGTAGTTTTTCTTTATCAATTATGGTAAAGTATACCTCATGCGACGAGTCGAGATGGTCTAGCTTTGACTGACCAGATTGATAACAGAGGCACAAGGAGCGATCCACCTGCCGGATGCAGGGTGTCGGAATATTCCTTTTGTGGAGATAGGGTATTCTACTAGTAATAGTACTGTGAATAAAAAACAGCTTTGAACATTCATGTTCAAGGCTGTTTTTTTGTCTATTTCTGTAGGGGATAGCGATAGATCATCGATTCTTCTCCCCAAGGATGATAGCCTGTACCCATCAGCTCAAAACCAAATTTTTCATAAAACGAAACAAGATCTGTACATAAATAAAGGGTCGAGAAACCAGCAGTAGCGGCAGATTGCTTGATAGTATCGATCAAAAGCCGAGCACCACCTTGTCTGCGATAGTGAGGATCGACATAGAGGGCGCGCAGCCAAGGCATCAAATTCATTCGGCTGATAAAATCATTCGTGATCAGTCCACCACAGCCAATGATCGAGGGGACAGCAGCGGCTTGGTTATCCACGAGTAGGAACCATTGCGGTAGATCGGTATCAGCAAAACTATGGGTCAAGCTATCTTCATACACTTTCATGGATGCGGGACTCGCCCATTTTGATTGAAAATAAGCGATCGCTTCCTGTAAATATTCAGGATGTTCTCTTAAATGAATGACTTTCATTTTTATCCCACCTTTGGCAAACGGATTTGAAAAATAACGCCTTTAGGTTGTAGATCACGTACACTGATTTGCCCTTTGTGTTCCTCCACGATTTGTTTGGCGATGGCCAAACCGAGACCATAGCCGCCGGTTTCTTTTGAACGGGAGCGATCTTCCCGATAAAAGCGTTCAAAAATATGTTTCTTGTCTTCATCGCTAATAGATGGACCTGTGTTTCTAACTTCGAGCAGCCAATACTTGTTGGAAATTTCTGACAGCAGTGTGATATTATCTCCTTGACTTGTATATTTCAGGGCATTATCCAATAAAATTACTAATACTTGATGTATTTTTTTGGGGTCGAAGACAGCAGTTGTCGTAGCTAGGTTTTCCAAGACAAATTGTTTATTATTCATTTTGGCAATCTCTTGAAACGGTTTTGCCAGTTCTTGAATGAAAGGAGCGATGGCAATGGTTTCTTTGGCTAACATCTGCTGGTTGGAATCGCTGCGGGCAATCGTCAATAAATCCGCTGTCAATCCAGTCAACCTCCGGGTCTCTGCTAATGCTTGAGCAATACTTTCTGATTCCTCAATGATCGTATGATTGGGCTTAGTGAAGGTGCGCTCTAAACTGTTTTGGATGATCGTCAAAGGCGTCCGTAATTCATGAGAAGCATTTTCGACAAATTCTTGCTGTTTTTTCCACGAAGCGAGGATCGGCCGCATTGTCAATGAAGAAAGGTAGTAGCTGATACCGATTGACAAGATCCAAAAGAAAATCATCGATAAAATCAAAATTGTTTGAAAGTTGTTCATTGCATTATTGATTTGGTTGGTATTGGCCAACACTTGAACATAGGCTACCCCTGATTGGTTCGTAGGCGCGGCAACCGTGATCGAGTGAAACAGCAAAGTCTCCGCTTCATTTTGATCGCTTACGGTCAGTGATTGAATCGTATTTAAATGTTCCGTATCTAATTTGAGTGAAGCTAGCTGAGAGAAACGTCCGCCTAATGATTGTTTGTTTACTATCGTACCGTCTTCTGACCAAAGAATAAATTGGGTGTTGAAACGATTGGTTCCAGGAATCTTTGGCATTGCTGTATTGGGCGGTAAGGCAATGGCTTCGTTTTGATTAGCGTTGTTGATCTCTGCTTGGACCAGACGTGTATCTTGGACGGCTTGTTCAAGGGCAATATCGGTTTCTTGATATGCAGATTGATCAAATAATTCTAGTACAATGATTCCGAGCAATGTAAAGATCAATGCAAAAGCGCTGATATTGATCAAGAACAATTTAAGTCGCTGTTTCTTAGAGAGTTCTTTGTTCATTCGCTAATCTCCTTGCATAATATAGCCTACATTGCGCAGTGTCCGGATCTCTTTATCAATACCAGTATCCCGAAGATGTTTGCGTAAATTGCTGATGTAGACCTCGACTACTGTGATCGTTGTTTCTGAATCAAATCCCCAAATACGGTCAAAAATTTGCTCTTTCGTCAAAATAATGCCTCGGTTTTGCAAAAAATAAACGAGTAATGCAAATTCTTTTCCTTGGATAGGTAATAGCTTTTCGTCAATCGTTACCTCATTAGTAGAGAGATTGCAGGTCAATCCTTTATAGACCACTTGGTTTTCATTAAATAAACCCAATGAACGTTTTAACAAGGCTTTGCAACGCATCAATAATTCTTCCCGATAAAAAGGTTTTGTCAAATAGTCATCGGCGCCTTTTTGAAAGCCAGCGACCTTATCTTCTAATCCATCTTTGGCGGTTAAGATCAAGACTGGTGTCTGAACAGTGTGCTGTCGTAATTTTGCCAATACTTCATAGCCATTCATTTCTGGAAGCATCAAATCTAGAATGATCAAATCATAAATCCCACTTTGGGCTTCATACAGACCTTCACTCCCATCAAAAGCTTGGCTGATTTCACCAATTTCTGCAACGATTTCTTTAATATTTTCTGATAACGTTCTGTCGTCTTCGATCAGTAATAACTTGATCATTCTGTCACCTCTTTCATTATAAGCATAGCATGAGTAACATAAAAAAAACTTAAAAAAGTGATTTTTGCTTAAGCTGTCTTTAAGTTTCAGCGTCTTAAATAGGGACTATAGCAATCAAAGGAGGAAAATACCATGAAATTAAAAAAGGTATTTCAACGAAAAGAAACCAAGTATCTTTTATCGTCTGAGCAGTTTCAGCCGTTTCTGGGTGCGTTGCAGCAGAGGATGAAGATTGATGAATATGGCCAACACACGATTCTATCTCTTTACTATGACACGGATGATTTTCGTTTCATCCGTCATTCGATGGATAAGCCAAAGTATAAAGAGAAATTTCGCATCCGGAGTTATGGTGTTCCATCTCAGGACAGTTTGGTGTTCCTAGAAATCAAGAAGAAAGTCAATGGCATTGTATATAAGCGGCGTGTTCCTCTAAGCTATTCAGATTATCAATCATGGATACGAAGCGGGGAATTTCCTACCACTATTCAACCACTTCAAATTGCCGCCGAAATTCGTTGGCTATTTAAACAAAACCATGACTTAAGTCCGCGCGTTTTGATTGCCTATGACCGCCTTTCGCTTTTTGCATCAGAAGACAGTGAATTTAGAGTGACCTTTGATCAAAACATTCGTTATCGGGAAAACAATCTGACATTGTCTGAAGGGAGTTATGGACAATTGATAGCGCCAGAGATTGGTGTGTTGATGGAAGTCAAAGCAATGGGGGCCTATCCCCTTTGGTTTGTTGAACAATTGAATCAGTATGGTGTGCGCAAAGCTAGTTTTTCCAAGTATACTCAAACCTACCAACGTCATTTGTTTAAAAAGGAGGATATTCAGAATGTTATCTAGTTTGTTAAGTGATACCGCTACTCTTGAATGGGATGGCTTGATTATTTGTATTAGTGCCTCACTGATTCTGGGTCTCTTAGTTGCCGGAGTGCATATGGTAAAGAATGTTTATACAAAAAATTTTGTCATTACGTTGGCAGTACTGCCGGTTCTAGTACAATCAGTGATTATGCTGGTCAATGGGAATTTAGGAACTGGGGTAGCGATTTTGGGCGCATTCAGCTTGATCCGCTTCCGTTCCGTTCCAGGAGGTTCTCGCGAAATCACCAGTGTGTTTTGGTCCATGGGGATCGGCTTAGCTACCGGTATGGGTTATGTCGGTTATGTGGTGGTTTTTTCATTCGTGGTAGCTGCCTTTTTATTGATGCTGTATACCGTACCCTTTGGCGAACGACGTAAGACTAGCGAACGGGAATTGAAAATAACTATTCCAGAAGACTTAGATTATCCCCAACTGTTTGATGACATTTTTGAGAAATTTACTCATACAGCCAAGTTGGATTCGGTACGCACAACAACCATGGGTAGTCTCTACGAGTTACGCTATCACTTAGTATTGAAGGATCAAACACAAGAAAAGGCTTTGATCGATGATGTACGGACGCGTAATGGCAATTTACCTGTTGTACTCGGTAAAGTTGCGGCTAATCGTGATGAATTATAAGGAGGAAGACCAATGAAAAAAATCTACCCATTGTTTTTGGCACTGTTACTGGTAGCTTGTGCGCAGCAATCTGAAACAAATTCTTCAAGTTCTGCCACTGGAACTTCGGAAGCAACGGTTACGAATGGATCTACTTCTTTGGAAGATACAGATTATTATGGAAAGTATGAAGAAGAGGATTTGGATGCTTCTTATGAGTCATCTTCAGCCATAGCGATAAAACTGGCGGGTTCACAAACGGAAGCTGGAGAAGGATTTACAGTTGATGATCAAACAGTAACGATTACTTCGGCAGGGACATATATGGTCAGCGGTTCTTTGACAGATGGTCAGTTGAAAATCAACGTCGACAAAGAAGCCAAAGTTCATTTGATTTTTGCTGGAGTAAGTATCACGAATGCTAACAGTTCAGCAGTTGTTATCGAGCAGGCAGAGAAAGTCATTACGACATTAGCTGCGGATACAACAAATACGTTAACGGATGGAACGAGTTATACCTTTGCAGAAGGAGAAACCGAACCGGATGCTGCTTTTTATAGCAAAGACGATTTGTCGATCAATGGAGAAGGGAAATTGGTCATTGAAGGCAATTATAGCAACGGTATCCGCAGCAAAGACGATTTAGTCTTGGCAAGCGGCATCTATGAAATCACAGCAAAAAACAATGCGATCAAAGGAAAAGATTCGGTGTCGATTCGAGATGGGAATTATACTCTGACGACTTCTGAAGGAGATGGTATCCAAGCCAACAATACCGAAGATGCTACAAAAGGCTATATTGGGATTGATGGGGGTATATTTACGATCCAAAGTGGTCGGGATGGTATCCAAGCTGAGACAAATCTTAGTATTCAATCAGCAGAAATGACCGTTAAGACAGCTGATGGTGCAGATAGTCAATCGGTCGTCGCTGATGAAAGTTATAAAGGAATGAAAGCAGGTGGATCCATCCTACTAGCAAGTGGTTCCTATACTATCGATAGTGCGGATGATAGTATCCACGCCAATGATTCAGTCACCATCAATGGCGGGGAGATTTCAGCAGCGACTGGAGATGATGGCATTCATGCAGACAATGGTTTAACCATTAATGATGGGACGATTATTGTCAACAAATCCTATGAAGGCTTAGAAGCAAGCGTCATCACCATTGCTGGTGGAGATATTCAAGTGCTAGCAAGCGATGATGGGGTAAATGCCGGCGGCGGCAGCGACACGACGGACAGCGGACAATTTGGACAAGATAGTTTTGGAGGAGGACCAGGCGGTGGCGATCAAGCAGACGATAGCAAAGAAGTTGTCATCACAGGTGGAACCTTGTCAATTGATGCTGAAGGAGATGGATTGGACAGCAATGGCAATGTCACAATGAGCGGTGGAATCGTGATTGTCAATGGACCGACGCAAGGCGGGAATGGCGCTTTAGATTATAATGGAACCTTTGAAATTACAGGTGGGACCCTCGTCGCTGCAGGAACCACTGATATGGCAATGAATGTGAGTGGCGGAACACAACGATCAGTGGCGATTACTTTCGATCAATCTCAGGCAGCAGACACGTTGATCACCTTGCAAGATACTGAGGGCAATACGTTATTATCCTATACACCTAGTAAGGATTTTCAACATGTGGTGATTTCAAGTCCAGATTTACAATCAGCAGACTATACACTACTTAGTGGCGGCAGCAATAGTGAAACTTCTGTTTATGGTCTTTATCAAGGAGGAAGTGTGAAGGATGCTTCTGAATTAGGCACATTATCTTTAACAGATACCCTTTCAAATTTGACTCAATCTGGCGCAACTGCCACGACAAACCAAATGGGCGGATTTGGACGCTGATCAATTCTAGTAGCCCTCGTTGGAGGAACCAAAGAAAGAATACTACGAACGATGACCGCTACAACTTAGTTTATTCTTGCTATACATGATTGGTAAAAAGCCATTAAAGTGTAACATTCTGAAAGGATATTCTAGCCCTCCATTTCCGAGATTGAAGCAGACAGTGTCTAAAGATATCGTGGATAGACCATGCCTATTTTAAGGTGTACTTAAGCTAGTAAACATATAGTCAAGCTACGTTTAGTAGAGGAGGATATGAGATGAATTTTATGAAACGCGGCTTACAAAGTTTGTGGGCAAAGAAAGGTCGAAGTTTGCTGCTAATTGCTGTTTTTTCGGCAATTTTGATTTTTGTTTTAGCAGGATTGACAATCCGCAGTGCTGCTTTAGTCGCAACCGAAAACGCACAAAAAAGCGTGGGAGCGACGGTGACGCTGCAAGCCAATCGGGAGTCTCTTCGACAAAACAGCCAAACAGCTTCTTCAGATACTTCAGAGGGGGAGTCGACACCGCCCGATCCAGGCAGTTTCCAGAATACACCGGTAAATCTTAGTGATGCTCAAGCAATTGCAGCGTTAAGTGGGGTAGCATCCTATAGCTTTGAAGCGAGTACATCAGCCGATGCTGTCAGTGGCATTGAAGCTATTTCAAGTGAGGATAACGAAAGTACAGCGACAGAATCTACGGAGGATTCATCTAGAGCAACGAATGGCCAGCCAAGTGGGATGCCTAATATGCAAGGAGGCAGAATGAGCAGCGGCGATTTTCAAATCACTGGTGTTTCCGAAAGTACGAACTATACAAGTTTTTCAGAAGGCACCGCGAAAATTACCGATGGTGAAGCCATCACTGCAGGAGATGAAGGGACGAATCATGTCTTGATCGAATCAGAATTAGCAGAAGCAAATGGGCTTTCAGTTGGCGACAAATTTGTTATTTCTGATAGTGAAGACAATGAAGTCGAAGTAACGATCAAAGGGATCTATGAAACCAGTGAAGTTGGGAACAGTATGAGCCAAATGTTCAATTTTTTGAACCCAGCCAATACATTGTTTGCATCCTATACTCTCGTTAATACATTGGCGGGTAATGAGGATACGTTAGATTCGGCGACTTATACGTTGAGTGATCCTTCAGAAATGGACAGTTTCGTTGCTCAAGCTGAAAAACTGATTGATACCGATACCTACAGTATCCAAACGAATGATCAAATGTATCAGTCGATGTTGACACCATTGAATAATGTTGCAAGTTTTGCCAAAAATATAATTGTGCTAGTTGCGGTTGCCGGTGTCATCATATTGACATTGATCGTAATGTTGTCGATCAGAGAACGCAAATATGAGATCGGCGTTCTGTTATCTTTAGGCGAATCGCGAATAAAAGTCATTTTACAGTTTTTTACCGAGATTGCTATCTGTATGTTCTTTGCATTGGGAATCGCTGCAGCTAGTGGCAATGTTGTAGGGAATATCGTGGGCGAGCAGCTGTTGGCTCAACAAACGACAACGGAACAAGCGGACGCAGGGATGAATGGTCCGGAAGGAATGCCAAGTATGGGCAACGGCGGTCCTAATGGCAGAAGCGGGCTATCCGCTTTTACACCCTCGGCAGAAGTACAAGAGTTAGCTATTACGGTTTCATTCCAAGAAATCGGCTTATTGGCATTGTTAGGTGTAGGGATCAGCTTTGGGTCCATTCTATTATCTTCAGCTGGAATTTTGCGCCTCAATCCAAAAAAAATATTGGTTTCCTAGGAGGGATAGCATGACGTTACAAACAGAAAAATTAGGTTATTGGTACCAAACAGAATCTGAAGCCCTTTTTCGAGAAGTAGATTTGACCTTTGATTCTGGAAAAATGTACGCGATCCTTGGTTCCAGCGGTTCTGGTAAAACGACCTTTCTCTCATTAATCACGGGATTGGACACACCAAAAGAAGGGAATATTTATTACGATAACGAACCGTTGAACAAAATTGGATTGCGAGAATACCGTCGTAAAGATGTTTCTATCGTCTTTCAAGCTTATAATTTGTTGCCCTATATGTCGGCACTGGATAATGTGACTACCGCAATGGCGATTGCCAAGTCACAACAAACAGATAAAAAGGCATATGCTTTGGCAAACCTGGCTAAAGTTGGGATAACTGAAGAATTAGCTATGAAGAAAGTTACCCAGCTTTCGGGTGGACAGCAACAACGAGTGGCCATCGTCCGGGCTATATGCTGTGAACATGAGTTGATCGTGGCAGATGAGCCCACCGGTAATTTAGATGAAACGACCTCAAAAGATATCGTTCAACTGTTTCAAGAAATTGCCCATGAACAAAAGAAATGTATCATCTTAGTGACCCATGAACAAGAAGTAGCGAAAGTCTGTGATGTTGTTTATGAACTAAAAGAGCGTCAATTTGTCATGCGGGACTCCTAATAAACTTGTTACTGAAAGACTAAACTCAAGGCTGTATTTTCTCATCAGAGCGGATACAGCCTTGTCTTGCATCTTGCAGCAGAAACTTCTACAATAAAAGGAAGGGGGCGAGACGATGCGATTACTGATCGATGGGGATGGTTCCCCAGTAAAAAACGAAGTCATTGAATTAGGTGCGCAGTTTGCATTGCCAGTTGTGATCGTCACTAGTGTCGATCACTATACGGCCAAAGAATATCCTGATTTTGTTCATTTTGTCTATGTGGATAAGGGGGCCGATCGAGCCGACTATGAGATTGTTAAAGAAATTCAACCGGGCGATTTTTTAGTCACACAAGATTATGGCTTAGCTTCACTTGTATTACCAAAAAAAGCCCGTGTTTTTCATCATAACGGGACAGAATATTTGCCGGAGACTATCGACTTTTTATTAGGGCAACGGTATTTAGGAACACAAATGCGTAAAGCCGGGAAGCGGACCAAAGGACCGAAACCATTCACGAAAGAGGATCGTCAACAATTCAAACAAGTTCTAGAGCAAGAAATTAAAAAGACGATCCAGCAGTAACCATCATTGAGGAGACTGCTGGATCGTTTATTTTTTTCGAAAACGATCATAAAAATATTTTCCGGCAACGGTGACGATGGCCACAAAGGCTATACAATAGCCAAAGATACCCATTTGATGAACAAAGCTGCCCTGTTGGGGACTTGCAACGACTAAAAGAGAGGAACCTAAAATCACTGCTGCTAAGATAATGCCAATCACTAGCCGATTGATCATTTGATCAAAACGGTCCAGCAGCTGTTTTTGATGGCGGATCTCAATATTCAGACGATGCTTGCCAGTAGCTAGTGTGTTGACAGCAGCTAATGTTCGATCAGGGAGTCGACTGAGTGCTCGGAGACTTTTGGCACTGGCTAACAAACTTTTTTTCATTTCTTCTTCAAGATCCAGCTGCTGCAAAAAGTATTTCTGAGCAAATGGCTGTGTCACTTCCATCATCGATAATTGAGGGTCAAGTGCCTCGATTACTCCTTCAAGCGTTCCGAAAGCTTTAATCAGCAGCGTGATGTCACGGTGCATCTGTAGATGATTGTCATGACAGATAGTGATGACTTCAGCTAATACTTTTTGCAAATCAATATCTTTGATCGGCATGTTGTAATAATTTTCAACAAAAGACTGAAGATCTTGATAGAAATCCACTTCATCGAAGTTTCTTTCCCGACGGCAAAGGCGTAGGACAGCTCTACCAACTTGTTGGGTATCTTGAGTGTACAATGCGATCAAGGCATCTGCCAGCCGACTGCGAAGGGTCTGGTCCAGATGTCCCATCATTCCGAAATCTAAAAAGATCAAGCGATAAGGCGGCAGTGTCTCCTCATCCTGCCATTTTAAGGAGTAATCAACACCGCCTAAAACACCAACTTTCTTTTTTACATGGAAAGGAGCTGTTTGCTGATCGGGATCCAGTGGTTGCAAGAAGATATTTCCAGGATGAGGGTCTGCATGGAAAAAGCCGTCTTCAAAGACTTGCTTCATAAAGTTCTCTACCAGCAGGGTACCGACCTCTTTCTTGATTTCTTTTACTGTCCGGTTGGGAAAAAAATGTTCATTGTTTTTTCGAGCAAGCAAACAGTTTAGGTTTTCTCCTTCCATATAGTCCATGACGATGACTTTACGTGTACACCACTGAGGATAGACTTTAGGAATCTCGATCTGCTGCCAGTGGTGATTGAAGTGATAAAACTCTTGCGCATTTTTCGTTTCTTGCAGAAAGTTTGTTTCATTATCCAATGAGCGTCGAACTTCATGCAGAACGCTTTTAAGATCCACCACATTCGTTTCTGGAATATAGCGAATCAAAGGAATCGCTTTTTCAAACAAATCGAGATCTACTTGGATAGCGGAAATAATGCCGGGATGCTGTACTTTGACAACAACTTCTTTGCCATCTTTTAGAGTCCCACGGTGAGCTTGACCGATAGATGCCGAAGCTAAGGGCTTTTCTTGCAAAGTTGTAAAAATGGCTGTCAGAGGTTGTTCCCATTCTGCTTCTAACAGCGCCTGGACTTGCGGAAAAGGATCGCTTTTGACATTGTCTTGCAAGTGTTTGAATTCATTGATAAAAGCGTCAGATAATAAGTCGCTACGGACGGAAAGCATTTGTCCGATTTTAATGAAGGTGGGTCCTAATTCTTCAAAGGCTTTGCGTACAGCGAGGGGATCTTGCTGCTTACTTAAATTTTGAATCACTTTGTATTTGAGAAACACTTGAACGATCTGTCTGAGTCTTTTTTTCTTAGATGGTGATTCCTGTTCCATACGGGCACCTCTATTCTTTAAGTTTCGCTAGTCTAATAGTACGAAGAAATCAAGAAACATTCAACTACGGATGATTTCAGTTGTTAAAATCGGCAAGAAATAATGTCGCAGCTTCGTTTTTGTGCTAAAATGTGGAAGAATTAGTTTTGGTAGAAACAATGAATACAGGAGGAATTTCTTTTGAAAATTATTTTATTATATGGCGGACGCAGTGCAGAGCATGATGTATCGCTTCTATCCGCTTTTTCAGTAGTCAATGCTGTATATTATAATTACTACCAAGTACAATTAGTAATGATCACGAGAGATGGCCAGTGGCTAAAAGGCTCTTTATTGACTGAAGCCCCTACATCCAAAGAAGTGTTGAATCTGACGGATTCGGCTTACCAAGGGACGCCGATCCAACCTGGTGAGATCAAGGAAGAGGATGCGATTGTTTTTCCGCTGCTCCACGGACCAAATGGAGAAGATGGAACGATCCAAGGTTTTCTAGAGACCATCGGCATGCCTTATGTAGGCGCAGGGGTTTTAACTAGTGCCTGTGGCATGGATAAGATTATGACCAAATATATCTTGCAGGCGGCGGGGATTCCGCAAGTTCCTTATGTACCCGTTCTTAAAAACTATTGGAAAGAAAATCCTAAAAAAGTATTTGAACAATGTGAAGGCAGTCTTTTGTATCCAATGTTTATCAAACCTGCCAATATGGGTTCAAGTGTTGGGATCACAAAAGCTGAAAATCGGGAAGAATTGCAAAATGCACTTCAAGAAGCCTACCTTTATGATACACGAGCGATCGTAGAACAAGGGATCGAAGCTCGCGAAATCGAAGTCGCTGTTCTTGGAAATGAAGATGTGCGTACAACAATGCCCGGCGAGATCGTTAAAGATGTAGCTTTTTATGATTACAATTCGAAGTATCTTGACAATAAGATTGAGATGCAGATCCCAGCTCAAATTCCTGAGGAGACACAAGCGAAAGCGCAAGAGTTTGCCAAAAAAGCTTATACGATGCTTGGAGGAAGCGGCCTCAGCCGCTGCGACTTTTTCTTGACGAACAAAAACGAATTATTCCTGAATGAATTGAACACGATGCCTGGTTTTACCGAGTTTAGTATGTACCCGCTGTTGTGGGAAAAAACCGGTCTGCCATATGGTGATTTGATTGAGGAATTGATTCAATTAGGAGTCAACCGTTTTAAACAGCGTCAAGCCTTTTTAACCGATGTCGAATAATCACAAATAGGGAAATCAGTTCAACTCAAGGTGAAGCTTGAAAGGACCATGATCTTCCCTGTTTTTAACTTAAGGAGATAAATAAGATGAATCTATCGATAAAAGAAGTTGCCGCTTTATTTGGCGTAGAATGTGCCGATCAGACAATGATCAGCAGTGTAGAATTTGACAGCCGCTTGGTCACTACCGATAGTTTGTTTGTGCCGTTGGCCGGAACGAGAGATGGCCATGAGTTTGCTCAACAAGCACAAGAAAAAGGAGCAATCGCTGCTTTTTGGAGCCATCCGACAATCCAGCCGCCAGAAGGACTAATGATCATCGAAGTATCAGACACCCTAGCTGCCTTTCAAAAGCTGGCAAAATTCTATAAAGAAAAACTGGCGCCAAAAGTAATTGCTATTACAGGTAGCAATGGTAAGACTACCACAAAAGATATGGTAGATGCGGTGGTGGCACAGCAGTTCAAAACCTACAAAACACAAGGAAATCACAATAATGAAATTGGTTTGACACTAACGATTCTGCATGCACCAGCGGATACAGAAGTTCTTGTATTGGAGATGGGGATGGATCATGCGGGGGAAATCGAGGTCTTGTCACACTTGGCTCAGCCAGATGTTGCAGCGATCACATTGATCGGTGAAGCCCATATTGAGAATCTTGGTTCTCGTGAAGGAATCGCGAAAGCCAAGATGGAAATCACTGCCGGCTTAGACCCAGCAGGATTTTTCATGATACCAGCAGACGAGCCTTTATTGACCCCCTACCTTGCAGAGTTGACTCAGCAGGTAGAAACATTTGGTTTGGGTGAAGGCAATCTTAAAGGAACGATCCAAGAAGAAACCCAAGAACAAACAGCTTTTACGGTAGCGGATCAAGTCTATACGATTCCAGTGATCGGCGGCTACAATGTAAAGAATGCCTTGATCGCGATTGGCATCGGTCGTTATTTGGGGATTGAAGAAGAAAAAATCAAAGCAGGATTGGCTGATTTTCAACTGACAAAGAATCGTACACAATGGCTGAAAGCTGCGAATGGCGCCGCTATTTTAAGCGATGTCTATAATGCAAACCCAACAGCGATGGGATTAGTCTTAGACAGTTTCAGAAAATTGCCTCTGACTGGCAGACGGATCGCTGTGCTAGCAGACATGTTGGAGTTAGGTCCTGATTCAGCGAAGATGCATGCCGGGATGGCGGATCATTTAGATGAAAGGTTCGATTTGATCTTTTTGTACGGTAGTGAGATGCAAGCGTTGAAACGTGCATTGGATCAAAGCCGCTTAGCCGATCGAGTCCATTTCTTTAGCAAAGAGGAAAAAGCGGCGCTGATCACACAACTACAAAAAGAACTGCAGCCTACGGATAGCATTGTTTTAAAGGGGAGCAACGGAATGGGCCTGGTTGAGGTAATTGATTCTCTAACAGCAATGTAAAGTAAGCGTGAAATCTTGCTGAAATTTTCATTCTGTGCTATACTTATTTAATGCCGAAAGATGAAGCACAGAATGATTACTGTAAATAAACATTGACGTTTTGAGATAAAATGATGGCTGAGACAGAAAGATTTGTTTTAGCCTTTTATAATGCCTTCGTGAAGCGGTTTTTCGGTAACAAGAGAAAGATAAGAGATGGGACTGCTCTTGTGTTTCTGAAGAAAGTACGCTTCGATTAAAGAAAACAGGCATCATGATGATGACCAAATTAGGAGGATCCATTTGAAATTTAAAGATCTAGAATTATCAAACGAATTATTGACTTCTGTTGAGCGTGCCGGCTTTGAAGAAGCAACACCAATCCAAGAAGCAACAATTCCCCTTGCGTTGCAAGGAAGAGATGTCATCGGTCAAGCTCAGACCGGTACCGGAAAAACAGCAGCATTCGGCTTGCCAATGTTGGAAAAAATCGACCCAGCAAATCACCAACTACAAGGATTAGTGATTGCACCTACTCGGGAATTAGCGATCCAAACCCAAGAAGAACTATATCGTTTAGGAAAAGACAAAAAAATCCGGGTTCAAGCGGTTTACGGTGGTGCGGATATTGGTCGTCAAATCCGTCAACTAAAAGATCGTCCCCATATCGTTGTCGGTACACCAGGACGTATGTTAGACCATATCAACCGCCACACATTGAAACTTGGCACAGTGGAAACACTTGTTTTGGATGAAGCAGACGAAATGTTGAACATGGGCTTCTTGGAAGATATCGAGAAGATCATCAGCCAAGTACCTGAAGAACGTCAAACCTTACTATTTTCAGCAACAATGCCTCCTGCAATCAAGAGCATTGGCGTAAAATTCATGAAAAACCCTGAACATGTTCAAATCAAGGCGAAAGAAATGACGGCTGATTTGATCGATCAATATTATGTTCGTTCAAAAGACTATGAAAAATTCGATATTATGACTCGTTTGTTGGATGTACAAACACCTGAGTTGACGATCGTTTTTGGTCGGACAAAACGTCGTGTCGATGAATTGGCACGAGGACTAGAAGCTCGAGGCTACAAAGCGGAAGGAATCCATGGAGACTTGTCTCAACAAAAACGAATGAGCGTATTACGTTCATTCAAGAGCGGTCATTTAGATATTTTGGTTGCTACAGACGTTGCAGCTCGAGGATTAGATATTTCTGGTGTGACTCACGTCTACAACTATGATATTCCTCAAGATCCAGAGAGTTATGTTCATCGTATCGGACGGACGGGCCGTGCAGGTAAAGGCGGAATCTCCGTAACTTTCGTTACACCAAACGAAATGAGTTATTTGCATGTTATTGAAAATCTAACTAAAAAACGGATGTCACCAATGCGTCCACCAACCGAAAAAGAAGCTTTTAAGGGGCAATTAGGTGCAGCAATTGAACAAGTAGAAGTGAAAATGGATGAAAACGGGTTGGATAAATACCTCCAAGCTGCAGATGATTTATTGGAACGCTACTCAGCACAAGACTTGGCTGCTTTGCTTCTTAAAACAATCGCGAAAGATCCATCTGATCTTGTCCCTGTGAAGATCACACCAGAAAGACCATTACCGCAAGGAAAGAAATCTTTCAATAAAAATGGTCGTCGCAGCAACAACAGCAACAACCGCAACCGTAAAGACAACGGCGGCAACCGCAGCGGCAAAGCTCGAGGAAATTACAGCAAAGACGGCGCTCGCAAAAATAACCGTCGCAGCAATGACAAAAAACGCGGCTTCGTTATCCGCAACAATCAAGACTAGTCCTTAGAGGTCGCTTTCAGCACCTTTTTCGACACAAAATTATCTGAACTTTTTTCGATCAACCTGCCAATGTGTGCCACTGACCAAGAGGCCACTTGGCGTGATCGATCATTGTTCGGATATTTTTTTTGCCCTTTTTGAGAAAAGACGGTATAGTCAAGGAAAACTGGAGAACGAGCCTCTCAAAAATTTCTTAACCATCCATTAAACCCTTTAGTTTTGAGTGGTAATTCCCTTTTTTTTTGGTAGAATGAAACTAAAATAAATGCAGCTGATGTATTTAATAGATAGATATAAAATCGTAATGAACAGTCATGGAATAAAGGTTCTTGCTGAACAGAAAAGGATAGAAAATGATCAAAGGTATCGGGATCGATGCAGTAGAATTAGCCCGCATCAAAGAATTGATTGAAAACAAACCGCAATTTATTCAGCGTATTTTAACTGAGAAGGAATCTGAACTGTTTTTCAAGCTGCCAAAAAAAAGGCAGATTGAATTTCTTGGGGGACGGTATGCTTGTAAAGAAGCTTTTTCGAAAGCTTGGGGAACAGGAATTGGGAAATTGTCTTTTCAAGATATCGAAGTTCTGACCAACGAGGCTGGAGCGCCCGTTGTTACAAAGGCACCTCACCCTCTACATCAGACGTTTGTCAGTATCACTCATACCAATGAGACTGCCTTTGCGCAAATCTTGTTGGAGAATGAATAATGCCAGAGATAGCGATTCGTTAAGGGAATCACTAGAGAAAGAAGGAAAGTGGAATGGTCGTTTCAATCCATAGACCAACGAAAGCCATTATAGATTTAAAGGCAATCAAAGAAAATGTTGAAAATGAAGTGGCGCGTTTGCCAAAGGCAACGGATTTATTTGCTGTGGTCAAAGCAAATGGCTACGGACATGGGGCTATTGAGACAGCAACAGCAGCTCTAGAAGGGGGCGCATCCGGTTTTTGTGTTGCGACAGTCGATGAAGGTATCGAGTTGCGGGAAGCTGGATTCAGTGAACCAATATTGGTGTTGGGGATCGTTTCTGTGGCAGATATCGGTTTGCTGAGCTACTACAATCTTTCATTTCCAGTAAGTACGAACGAGTGGTTGCAAGAAGCGGCTGCTTTCTTGCAAAAAAATCCTGTCACCAATCCGCTGAAGGTCCATTTGAAAGTTGATACAGGAATGGGGCGAATTGGCTTTATTTCTAATGAAGAGTTACTCTCGGCTGTCAAATGGCTCCAAGAGCAGTCTTTGTTCACATGGGAAGGGGTTTTCACCCATTTTGCGACGGCCGATCAAGCAGATGATACGTATTGGCAAGAACAAAATCAACGGTTTCAAACCGCATTGGCATGTCTGCCTGAATTGCCAAGGTATGTCCATGCCGGCAATAGTGCTACTGCTTTGTGGCACGCAGAAGCCGTAGGGAACATGGTTCGCTATGGCATTGCGATGTATGGATTGAATCCTTCAGGAACGGCATTGCCAGAAACATATCCATTGAAACCAGCCTTGTCTCTTGTTTCTGAATTGGTCCAAGTGAAATTACTTGAAAAAGGAGCCGGAATTGGCTATGGTGAAACATATATCACGCCGCAAGCAGAATGGATCGGTACGGTACCGATTGGTTATGCGGACGGCTGGTTGCGAAAAATGCAAGGATTTTCTTTATTGGTAGCTGGTGAGTATTGTGAAATCGTTGGTCGTGTATGTATGGATCAGCTGATGATCCGTTTACCCCGGTCATTTCCTGCGGGAACAAAAGTCACATTGATCGGCGAAGATAACGGACAGTGCATCACTATGCAAAAGGTAGCGGAACAATTAGAGACGATTCATTATGAAGTGGCATGCACGCTTTCTGCAAGGGTGCCGCGAGAATATAAAAGTTAGGGTGGTCCTATGGTAAAAAGGGGAGACATTTATTTTGCCGATCTGTCACCGGTCGTTGGATCGGAGCAAGGAGGGATTCGGCCAGTATTAGTGATTCAAAATGATTTAGGCAATCATTTTAGTCCAACGGTGATCATTGCCGCGATCACGGCTAAAATGGCTAAGCCAAAACTGCCGACCCATATTGGGATCTCAGCGACTTGTACAGGGATTGGTAAAGATTCAGTGATCTTGATGGAGCAGATTCGGACAATCGACAAAAGTCGACTAAAGGAGAAGGTTTGTCATCTAGATGAATCAATCATGTGTGAAGTCGATGCGGCATTAATGATCAGTGTGGGAGTCGAGACGGCTTATTCCACGTCGTCGATTCATTCATGATGCTAGGATATTTGTTATTAGCGGCAACACTGATACTATTTTTATTTTATACTTATCAACACTTGCGGCGCTTTTTACGGGAAACTAAAAAGAAACAAGAAGACGTTGAAAAAGGGTATTTTTTATTGAGCCATACATATGAAGATCAGGAAAAAGCAAGTTACTATGGTGTCTTTCAGCAAGGAGAAAAGACATTGACATTGGAGATGCCATTGCAGCTTTACCTGCACACAAGCCCACCGCAACGTGGCGAATTAGTCGCGAAAGATGGCAAAGTCATTGAATTCAATACGTGAATACAAAAAAACTTTCCATCACTATATGTGATACGTGAGGAAAGTTTTTTGCATTAGCAGGGAAAATTTTAGCAGAAACGATAAATTAGGAAAAAGAGCCCAGTGTCTAGAACAAGATCGTTCAGTCTTTTATCTTTTTTTATATTCTGAGATCAGAGTGTTGCATTCGTAATTCTACTTTCAACAAGCCTCGGAGATGAGTTGCTTTATACGCAAAATTCAGTTATAGTATGTAGCGACTATTTTGAAAAGAGGAAGCAATGTGAAACCTTCAATTTATGGATTAACCAAAGAGTCCTTATCTTTGTGGATGACTGAGCAAGAAGAAAAGAAATTCCGCACGAATCAAGTGTGGGAATGGTTATATGAGAAACGAGTAGCGACATTTGAAGAAATGACCAATTTGCCTAAATCATTGGTAACTAAGTTAAATGAATCGTTTGTGATCAATCCTTTGAAACAAATCGTCTTACAAGAAGCCAGCGACGGCACAGTCAAATATTTGTTCCAGTTACCCGATAATCATATGATTGAGACCGTCTTAATGCGTCAGGAATATGGTATGTCAGTCTGTGTGACGACACAAGTCGGCTGTAATATCGGCTGTACATTTTGTGCGAGCGGTCTGCTAAAAAAACAACGAGACCTAACTGCTGGAGAAATTGTCGCTCAGATCATGCTGGTGCAACATTATTTCGATGAATTGAATGCTGGAGAACGTGTCTCCCATGTGGTGGTGATGGGAATCGGCGAGCCTTTTGACAATTACGAGAATGTCATGCAGTTTCTGCAGATTATCAATGATCCGAAAGGACTAGCGATTGGTGCGCGCCATATCACTGTTTCAACCAGTGGTTTAGCTCATAAAATCAAAGAGTTTGCTGAAAATGGCTTACAAGTGAACCTTGCGATTTCACTCCATGCTCCAAATAATGAAGTACGAACTTCGATGATGCGGATCAACCGCAGTTTCCCGATTGAAAAACTAATGGAAGC